>JAPLFS010000065.1 GCA_026390555.1 Pseudomonadota bacterium | reverse complement strand
TCATATAATCAGCTCTACTACCGGTATCTGGCCTACCAGCTCAGAGGTTTGTGGACAGGCTTACAGTGTTTCAGCTCAACATCCCGCAATACTTAATTTTAATGCCCCCACCCCCCCCGTTGTCCCAATTAAGGGCTGCCTCTCAAACCTTAACTTTAATATACCTGGGACAGGTGGGACGGCTAGTGTTAGAGGTGTGCCAATCCATGCCGTGAGTACTAATACTAATACCAATCTTAACTATGCAAAGCTCCCCTACTACTGCGCTATAGAGGCTGCGGATTATATTCGAAGCAATCTCGCAGCGCCCGCGACCGTATACACTATCGGTGTAGGGAATCCTGGGGCTGCCAGCTCCGATCCATTTGAAAACGTTGATAATCCACTGATACGCAAGGATAACTTTCTTGCGCGCGTTGCGCTTGATCCTGAGACGCTTACGAATGGTGTTATAACAGCTGATGGCCAGTTTGATTTTGAAAAACGCACCAATACCTCATCGACCTGCCCCGAAACACTGCCGGCATGCTATAAACCAGGCAGCAACAACAAAAAAACTACTGCCGATGTTCAGGGCGAATACTTCGCAACCCAAGACGCCAACGAGCTCCGTACCCTCTTTTCAATTATCGCAAAGCAGATCCTGCTTAGACTAGGTACATAGCTTAGAGCGTTACTTTCTTAAGTAGTGGCAGGTATAACCATCTGGATGCTTCTGAAGATAGTCCTGGTGGTACTCCTCTGCTGGATACCAGGTTGTTGCCGCAATTATCTCGGTAACCACGGGTGCTTTCCACCGGCCCGAAGCATCGACCTCGCGCTTTACCTCTTCGGCTATCTTCTGCTGCTCAGGTGACGCAAAAAAGATAGCTGAGCGGTACTGCGTTCCGCTATCGTTACCCTGGCGATTCATGGTCGTAGGATCATGTAATCTAAAAAACAGCTTCAGGATCTCTGCGTATGAAATCTTAGCGGGATCAAAAACTATGCGGACCGATTCCGCATGCCCGGTCATTCCGGTTGTTATCCTCTCATAGGTTGGAGAGGCAAGGCTTCCACCAGTATATCCAACCTCGGTTGAGATTACGCCCAGCTGCGCACGAATAAGCTCCTCTACCCCCCAGAAACACCCTCCGGCAAGAAGTGCTACCTCCTCAGACACAGGCGCCGCTGCCTGTTTATTAAAGAGCCCCGTGTACTGGCTATATCCCTCGCTACCGAGCCGCTCAACCGAAACAAACCTAAGCGCTGCTGAGTTAATACAGTAACGGAGTCCATTAGCTCCCGGTCCATCGGGAAAAACATGCCCGAGGTGCGAATCTCCACCTTTAGAGCGAACCTCAGTCCTCTTTACCCCGAGACTCGTATCAACCTTCTCCGTTACACCAACTCCATCAATCGGCTTCGTAAAGCTAGGCCAGCCGGAACCGGAGTCAAATTTATCAAGCGAGCTAAACAGGGGCTCACCCGAGACGATATCAACATAGATGCCAGCCCGATGCTCGTTCCAGTACTCGTTCTGAAAGGGGGCCTCGGTGCCACACTGCTGCGTAACTTGGTACTGCAGCGGAGTAAGTTTTCTCTTAAGCTCTTCGTCGTTCATCTTCTTTGTATCTGCCATACCTTCTCCTAGATATAAGGTCTGCGCTATAAGTAGTGTAATAATCGAGGTTCTGCGTAAGCCATTCATCATAAACTAAGGATGATCGCACACGTAGATAATTTGTGCTAATCCCTCAAAGGCATCAGGTGGGCGATCCCTTTCATGGCCGGACTAGAGTCCGGCGTTCCCAGGGCTCACGCATGGGCGAAGCACCTGGGAGCTCCGTCCTCCAAAATAGCAAGAGAGGCATCAGGTGGGCGATCCCTTTCATGGCCGGACTAGCTACCCGCGTTTCCAGTGCTCACGCCTAGCTCCTGATCGGAGTTTATACCGAGGCGCTGCTCTAGAAGAGCGGTCAATTCATGTGCCACCTTTTGGCTAATGGCGTAGGCCAACTTTGTAGCGAGCTCCTCCTGTATATTCAGATCTTTAGCAACAATACGCGCTACCTCATCGCTACAGATCCTCTGCACCCTGGCCCGTAGGTCCACTATCTCAGGCTGCGCTGTAACCTTAGCGCGCCACCTTTCAAACTGCAGCAGGCCGTACTCTATTATAAGCTCAGCCTCCTGCGCCGCCGCTTCACGCAACGCTCTGTTCTCGGTCGCGATGGTAGCAAGGTCATCTATATTATAAAGGTAGATACTTTCTAGCTCCGAGAGCTCGGGGGCAATATTACGGGGCAGGCCGAGATCGATTAAGAAAAGTGGCTTGTTTTTCGCCCGTAGACTGATCGATCGGCGCGTTAAGATCGGATGATCAACCGAAACCGATGAGATAACTATATCAACCTGGTCTAATATGCGCTCAATATCAGCAAGAGCAACCGCTACACCGCCGAACCTCTCCGCCAGCTCCGCAGCCCGCTCCACTGTACGATTAGCAACGATGATACGCTTACAGCCATGTGAACAGAGATGCAGAGCGGAGAGCTCCGCCATCTCGCCGCTTCCGATAATAAGCACCGTAGTATCGCCGAGATTAGAAAATATCTGCTGCGCAAGGCGCACCGCAACGTAGCTTACCGAAACACCGTGCTGCGCTATCTCCGTATGAGAGTGCACCTTCTTGGCAACGTTAAACGTGCTCTGAAAGAGGTGATGAAGATGCGCTCCAATGCTCCCGGCCTGAACCGCCTGGCGGTAGGCCTGCTTTACCTGCCCCAGGATCTGCGCCTCCCCGAGCACCATCGAATCGAGGCTCGCCGATACGCGGTAGAGGTGACGAACAGCGCGCTGATCGTGTAGTTGATAAAGCTGCTCATGCGAAGTAGCCTTCACTCCAATAATGGACTCAAATAAGCTGCGAATCCCCGCACCCGTTCCACCCACCGAGAGGATCTCAAAACGGTTGCAGGTTGAAATAACAGCCGCCTCTTTAGCTAACCCCTCCTGAACTATCCTCTGTGCAAGGTGCTCGGGCTGCGGGGCATGGCGCGCAAGCTTTTCGCGTCCATTAAGATCAAGGGTCCTAAAGCTCACACCGGTCAGAACAACCGGTGGGTCATACACCAATGAGTTAGAAAACAAGGAGGGTATGAACGCAGCGATTGTGTTATTCATCCCCTACTCCCCTCACAACCAGATACTCGCGTGTGTTAACCGACCGCTCCATATCATTACTACGAATACGAAGAGAAAGAACGATCCGGTAATAAGCACCGTAAGACGGGAGACCTGCCGTGGTGACCACTTAAGAACAAGGCGTGCATGCAGAACGAACGCCAGAAGTATCCAGGTGGCGAGCCCCGAGATAAGCGAAGTATCCAGCGAGAATATCGGCCGCTGTGCGCTAACGGCCCAGAGGCCCCCAGAGAGCACCACCAACGAGATAGCAACGAAGCCTACCTGCGCCAATTGCCTATTAAGATGATCGAGAAACTGTAAATTCGGCCCAGCAACATTTAGGGCCCCCACACCCCTTTGTTTAAGGCGGTACTCTACTATCAGAAACACCACACTTATAACCAGGGCGAGCGCCAGGCTTACCACCGCCACGAGCGCTGGAATCCCGTGCAGTAGAGAGAGTAATAGCCCCTCATTTGTTTGCGCTGCTGGTGCGTTTAATAACGAGGTTGCGCCGCTATGCAGCAGATAAGAGGAGCTCCCCATAAAGAGCACGATTGCAGGAATAACGAACGCGCCGACTATCGGGTAGTTAAGACGTCGCTGCAAAAAAGCGAACACGCCAGCCAGCCCCCACGAGACACACAGGAAGTAATCCGCCCCGTTATCAAGAAGAAGATATCGGGCATCGTTAAACACGAACCCGATAGTGGCGGTATGAAGCCCAAACGCAAGATAGAACGTCCAGGGTATCAGTTGAGACTGTGCAAAGCGCTGCTTCAACCCTTTTCTACCAGGCCTCCAGAGCTGTATCAGCACCAACACCGTTGCCACTATATAGAGCGCTATCGAGGTAACGGCGAGTAGGTGCGTCATAACGTTAGCCCCCTACTTTAAACTCTCTGACCAATTCGACTAAGCGCTCAACGTTCTCGACAGGGGTATGCGGAAGCACCCCGTGCCCAAGGTTAAAGATGTGCGCTGGAAGCACCTCCGACTCTGCCATAATCTCGCGTACGGAACGTTCGATATACTCCCAGGGGCCAGCAAGGAGCTGCGGATCAAGGTTACCCTGTAGGGGAATATCACGGCCAATCAGCTGCAGGGCTTGCGGCATACTAACTCGCCAATCTACTCCGAAGGCGTGCACATCAAGCTTTGCAAGGAGTGGAAATATCCCTGCAACACCCGTAGCAAAAAACACAACTGGAACATCAACACGCGCACGCACCCCATTAACCAACTTGGTAAGATACGGCTCTACGAAGCGCTCATACTCACGGGGTCCTAAATACCCGAGCCAGGAATCAAAGATCTGCAGCGAGCTACATCCCGCCTCAACCTGTGCTACGAGATACTCAACACAGAGCGTTACGAGCTTCTCTTGCAGAGCGTGCCAGCTCTCTGGGTCCCCAACCATCATGCCCTTGAGATGCTTGAGGTCCCCCGGGCTCTGGCCCTGGATCAGGTAAGATGAGAGTGTAAACGGCGCGCCTGAAAATCCGATTAGGGGCGTTTTTGCACCAAGCTCCTGCACTACGAGCTTAATAGCGTCCAGGGTGTACCGCACGCTCTCGCGCGGGTCCGATAAACGCAGCCGCTCTACATCGGCAGCACAGCGCACCGGATTATCTATTATGGGACCCTCGCCCTGCTTAAATTCAAGCTCTGCTCCCATACCGATCAGGGGTGTAAGGATATCGGCAAAGATAATCGCCGCATCCATGGGAAAGCGCCTCAGGGGTTGCAACGTGACTTCGCAGGCCAGCTCCGGTGTCATCACCATCTGCAACATAGAGTTGTGCTCACGCAGGGCGCGGTACTCAGGTAGGTAGCGCCCAGCTTGTCGCATTAGCCAGATAGGCGTTCTATCCTGTCGAACACCACGTAACGTTTCAATAAATAGCGACACTATATAATACCCCCACCCCCAGCGTTAGCGCTTAGCCGTAATCAGCTCCTGCCCACCCATGTAGGGGCGCAGAGCTTTCGGAATCGAAATCGTGCCAGCTTCGTTCTGGTGATTCTCAAGGAACGGAATAAGGATCCTCGGCGATGCGATACAGGTATTGTTAAGTGTGTGGCAGAACACGTTCTTGCCGTTTGTATCTTTATAGCGAGTATTTAAGCGCCTAGCCTGAAACTCATAGAACGAGGAGCAGCTATGGGTCTCACCGTACCCCTTGCGTGAAGGCATCCAGGCCTCGATATCGTTCTTATATACCTGCCCCTGCCCCATATCTCCGGTACAGACATCAACGACCCGATATGGAAGCTCTAAAAGCTGCATAATCTGCTCTGCATTAGCGAGCAGCTCCTGGTGCAACTTCATGCTCTCATCAGGATCGGCTTTACAAAAGATCACCTGCTCTACCTTATAGAACTGGTGAACACGGTAGAGTCCGTGTGTATCTTTGCCGTACGCTCCGGCCTCACGACGATAGCACGGTGAGTAGCCTGCATAGCGCTTTGGTAGCTCCTCCAGGCTTAAGATCTCATCACTATGGTACGAGGCCACAGGCACCTCAGAGGTTCCGATTAGATGCAGCCCCTCATCTCGTTCATCCAAATGGTAAGCCATATCCTCGCCACCAGGAAAATATCCGGTGCTCACCATGGCCTCATACTTAACGATATGCGGAGGGTCCATCAGGGTGTAGCCGGCCCTATGAAGCACATCTAGCGAGAGGCTCATCATGGCGTGCTGCAGCCGCATTCCATCGCCCTTAAGAAAGTAGCTGCGCGCCCCTGCAACCTTAACACCTCGCTCGATATCGAAGAGGTCGAGCTCTTTGCCGAGTTGAACGTGATCTCTGATCTCAAAGCTTGGTGTCGGTATAGTTCCCCAAGAGCGCCGTGAAACGTTCTCGGCATCACTCTTACCGAGCGGAACCTGTGCCAGCGGAACGCTCGGCAGGAGGAGCTGTTGCTTGCTCCAACGCTCCTCAAGCTCCTTAAGCTGAGATCCACCCTCCTTTACCTTTTCAGCCAAGCCCTTCATCTGCACGAGCTTAGCCTCCCTCTCGCTACCGGAGAGCTTCGGAATCTCTTTGCTAACTGCATTCTGCTCAGCGCGCATCGATTCAACCTCGCCCCTAGTACGGCGGTACTCAGCGTCGAGCACAAGAAATGCCTTTACATCGAATTTTATGCCCTTATCCTCGCACGCCTTCTGATAGTCGTCCGGTCGCTCGCGCAGGTCATAAAGATCAATCATGGGGGGCTCCGTTAGAAGATTGTAACTATACTATAGCTAACTACGCCATTTTTTCAAGGAATAGGTAACTATTGGGTGAGGCGTAAGAACTGGGCGCCCCGCCTCAAGCAACAACTCGCTTTAGCTCCGCAATCACCCCATCCTCTGAGTATTCAGTCGCCTCGGCAAAGAGCGGCAGGGCGTGCTCGGTAACTACCTTACTAGTTACCGGACCAACTGACATGATCCTGAAGGACTCCAGAAGGGCCCGCTCACCTTTAAAGAGGCGCACCGTAGCACGCACCGCAGAGGGGCTCATAAAGACTATGTACGGATCGAGCCCCCTCAGGTTACGCACCTTTGCCCATAGCTCTTCAGCAAGCGGCGCATCAACCAAGCAATATGTATCGATGCTCTCGACCGTAAATCCACGCGCGCGCAAAGTAGGCCCAAATACATCCCTGCCGTCGGCGGATTGCGGGACGAACACAACGCTATCTTCGCTCATAAAATCGGCGAGCTGATTTGCGAACTCCTCAGCAACGAAGATGGTCGGAAGAAAATCGGGCCTGCGCCCAAAGCACGCCTGTATCGCCTCTGCTGTTCCCTTGCCCTGTGCAGCTATAAGGATAGTTTCGGGGATCTCCGTGCTCTTTATCATGCGCTCAAGCACATTTTTAAAAACAAAGACCGCCGAGGGGCTTAAAAAAGAGATCCATTGGTGTGGCGCTGCTAGAGCCTTACGCACAAGCTCTTTAGCTAGCGGGGTGAGTGAGAGCTGCTCAACTCGCAAGATAGGGAGCACAAGGGCACGGAACCCGAGCTGCTCTACCCGATCTCGCAAACGATCTGCACCGGCATAGGTGCCTTCGGGACGGGTTATGATTACCGTGGGTCGCAGAGTAGGCATACGGTATAGAGTAATACCTGATTGCGCCCGCCGTCTAGCTTATATCTAAGCAGCACATAGTCTCTTAAAGCCACGCGCCATAACTTCGTGCGCCATCCTTTCGCCGAGCTGAGTCTCACTTCCTAGTAGCGCCTCTCCCATTACCTCAACAACATTCCCCCCATCGTGTGAGAGGCAGCGACCCTTAAAAACAACATATTGAGCGACACCCCTTGTCTCTATCACAGCGTGCGCCGCTACCGGGGTGTTACATCCCGCACCAAGCTCAGATAGAAACGCGCGCTCCGCCGTTACCGCCGCTGCGGTCAATGGATCGTGTAGCTTAGTTAACATCTGCAAAAGCTCGCTATCGTTTGCGCGACACTCCACAGTGAGGGCTCCCTGACCGGGCGCCGGAAGCATCTCCTCATCGGTAAATACCTGCGTTATTTGGCTCTCTAGCCCAAGGCGAGCTATACCGGCATGTGCCAACACGATTGCGTCGTACTTACCCCCATGCGCCTGCACCTTATTAATCCTGGTATCTACGTTTCCGCGAATAAGAAGAGGGGCTAGATCGGGACGCATCCTCAGAATCTGAGAGGAGCGCCTTAGGCTTGAGGTCCCTATAACTGCTCCGGCTGGAAGCTCTGACAAGCGCTTTCCAGAGCTTGAGATCAGCACATCTGCAACCTGGCCACGCGCAGTAATCGCTCCTAAAACGAACTCCGCTGCCATGGTTGTGGGGAGGTCCTTCAGGGAGTGCACCGCAAGGTCGATCTCTTGCTGCACTAGGGCCTCCTCCAGCTCCGCGGTAAAGAGCCCCTTGCCCCCGATAGATGGGATGCTGGCGTTACTATCCTGGGTTTTATCCCCGGTGGTGATAATATACTTAAGCTCAATACGGAGCCCGGGAAAGGCAGCCTGAAGCGCCTCCCTAATAAAACTGCTCTGCCAGAGGGCGAGCACGCTCCTGCGCGTTCCTATAACCAGTTGATCTTTCATGTTCACCGCATAGATAAGGCACTGACTATAGTTTATGCGCACGACGGTGTCGAGAAACTGGATGGGGGCACACAGAAAATTTAGATACCCAGACCCTGGGCCACTATAATTTGCACAGCACCGGAAGTCCTCTTCTTATTTAGAGGCCGCGCCCTCAGATAACCCCCACATTACCATCACCAAATTAAGATCGGCTCACACCTTGCACCTAACCCCTTAACGGATTAGCCGCTATAGAGGAAAGTCGTATGAAGTACCCTTTAACTGGCCCCCTTTCGTTAGATTACACCCCATTAACGGGGATAAAATTAAGCGAAAAACCCTCATCTTATTCAAATAACTGCCGACTTACTCTATGGTTGGTAGGTTTAATGAATTTAAAGCCGTTTCGCCCCATCTTGAGTATCTTAATAGCGCTATTTACGCTCGCTCCGATCCTAGCGGTGGCCCAGGAGCGTTACGTTTACCCGGGGGCACTCCTTAAATCGCGCGGAGCGTCTCTGGCCGCACATCGCATCAATTCTAATCTTTCAGAGTTACAGGGGGTACGGGGCGCTAGACTGCGCTCCGTCAAACTGGCAAAGGGGATCGTACTAGTTGAGGAGCTCCCGGTAGCAGGTGTTACGATACAGGCTACCGATGCCGCCCCCCTGCCCTTGACCGGTCAACGCGATCCATGTAGGCAGGCCAAGATGCGTCGCGTTATGAAGGAGATCGGGGGTCACGTTACCTGCTCCCCTAATTTTGCACTCTTCGCCTCGGATATCTCTGCTAGCGCAGTTGCGCCTAATGACCCCTATTACTACCTGCAGTATGGCCCAGCGCAGATGAATCTAACCTCGGCCTGGGACACGACCGTTGGCAGCTCCGAGGTGGTTGTACAGGTTATCGATACAGGAATTCAGTATACTCACCCAGACCTCGCTGCAAATATCTGGACCAATCCTGGCGAGGTAGCAGGCAACGGTATCGATGACGATGCTAACGGCTACATAGACGACCTGCATGGAATAAACGCTATAACGAACTCCGGCGATCCGATGGACGATCACTATCACGGCACCCACGTAGCCGGCATTATTGGAGCTGTGGGAAATAACGGCGTGGGTGTTGCTGGAGCAGCGTGGAGCGTCAAGATGATTGCGAGCAAGTTCCTGAGCTCCACTGGAAGCGGCAGCACCTCTAACGCCATTAAATCAATCAACTACGGAACGATGTTGAGAAATAGGGGCGTAAATCTTATCGCCAGTAATAATTCATGGGGTGGAGGTTCATATAATTCAGTACTTGCCAGCGCCATTGCGGATGCTGGGAATGCTGGCATCATGTTTGTAGCAGCAGCCGGGAACGCTGCGCAGAATACAGATACAACCCCCTCGTACCCAGCATGCTACTCGTCAAACAATGTAATCTCCGTCGCTTCAAATAACTCTGCCGGAAACCTCTCGTACTTCTCTAACTATGGAGCGAGCACGGTTGATATCTCGGCACCGGGCGAGAGCATTATCTCAACCGTACCCACCAACTCCTACTCAACCCTAAGCGGCACATCGATGGCCGCACCACAGATCACGGGGCTTTTAGTGTTGGCGCAGTCGATGTGCCCGAACAGATTCTCGGTTGGAGGGCTTAAAGATATCTTGCTTAATTCAGGTACTGTAACGCCGGCCTTAAGCGGCAAGGTTGCTACCTCCGCGATCGCTAATGCGGCTGGGGTTGTCGCTGCCGCTAGCGCCCTTTGCAACAGCTCCCTAACCCCAACTACCTCACCAACAGCGACGCAGACCACCCCACCTGCAGACACGAGCACTCCAACCCCGACTCCGACCCCTACTCCGACTACTGACATAACAGCCTCACCTGTGCCTACATCTGCGCCCTCTCCCACCACGGCACCGACTATTATACCAACTGCGGCACCAACCAGCACACCAACTCCAACTAGAACTGCAACTATTACTTCAACATCAACGGCAACTCCTACTCCAACATCAACTCCAACACCAACTATGACCTCAACGCCAACCCTCCTTCCAACCCAAACCTTTACCCCGCGCCCAACAAGAACAGCAACACCAACCGCAACACCAACAAGAACAGCAACAGCAACAGCAACAAGAACAGCAACAAGAACACCAACACCAACAAGAACAGCAACAAGAACACCAACACTAACACCAACAAGAACACCAACACCAACAAGAACAGCAACAAGAACCCCGCAACCAACCTCTACCTCCAGTCCAACACGAATCAAAACTCCAACTCCAACTCCAACGGCTATGGCGACCCCGCAACAATCGTCTGGTTCGAAGCGCACCAGTAATAAGCCCACCCCACCCTCGTTTTGGGGTGGTTTTTAGGGCGCTCATCTACAGTATTGGAGCTATTCAGCATCACTAAGAGCGATCGCTCACGTAGATACTCTGTACTAACCCCTGAAGGGGTGAATAGTTAAACTATCCGTACCGTTCTGTGATCGTTTCGTTAGAACTATCTGGCACAACATAGATACTTAATATGAGGTGCCTATGATACCAAACTCTATGAGAAATTACGGCTCTTACGGAATGCGTCCGTTCTATCGTCCTGGCCTATCGGGACCGTTAGGGATGGCGCTTCTGGCGTGTGGAGTAATCGCTATCGGTAGCATGCTGGCCCCTGCCGCTCTTGAACAGGCTATTCCTGAATGGCGTGCACGGTTCGGCCTCCTGGTAACGGCGGGCGTTGTATTCGGATTTATCCGATCGGTTTGGCGGATGTTTATCCCCCTTATTGCGCTGGCTTTCTGGATAGTGGCGATCTTTGCAATAGTAAAGCCGCAGGCGCTCGGACTCCTGCCAACCATACTCGCAAGTACGACACAAACGCAGAACCAGACGCAGCCGCAAATAGTGCCAGCCTCGCTACCATCCGTGCCGTCGATCCTGCCAGTTTCAAGGCATAGCTCTCCAGCACTTCCAGATGCGGCCTATTTTCCTCCGGTCAGATCGGTAGGCGGTTCCAGTTTCCTAGATAAATTGCCTCTGCCTGCGTTTTTAAAGCGGGCCCTTAGGTAAGAAACACCCCCCTGACTTTTTAATGTAAATGGCACATAATCCGCATCATGCGGAAATTATTAACCCTTATCTCAGCAGTAGCCGTTGCGGCTCTATTTGGCACGGCTATAAGCCTGACTGCATGTAAGAGTTCAGATCGGTCAGGGCTGCCCCGTATCGCCTATATTACAAACGGCGTGGCTTCGTTCTGGACTATCGCAAAATCGGGCGCAGAGGCTGCCGGTCGGCAACTAAACGTAAGGGTCTCTGTGCATATGCCGGCTGAGGGCATCGCCGACCAGAAAAGAATAGTAGAGGATCTCTTGATCCGTGGGGTTGATGGCATAGCACTTAGTCCGATCGATTCGGCCAATCAGGGTAGCTTTATTAATGAAACCGGGGCAAAAACCCTCCTGATTACACACGACTCGGATGCCCCTAATACCAATCGACTCGCCTATATCGGCATGGATAACTATCAGGCTGGGCGCATGCTTGGAGAGCTGATTAGGGAGTCGCTACCAAACGGTGGCAAGTTGGCCATCTTTGTGGGGCGCCTTGAGCAAGACAACGCCCGCAAACGTCGGCAAGGTGTAATTGATGAGGTGCTCGGGCGTAGCTTTGATTCAAGCCGTTACGATCCCCCTGGGGAGCTCCTCTCATATCAACAGTTCTCAATCGTAGTGACCCTAACGGATCAGTTTGATCGGGTGAAAGCTAAAGCGAACTGTGAGGACGCCGTCTTGCGCCATCCAGATCTTGCCGGTGTAGTCGGACTCTTTGGATACAACGCTCCAGTCTGCCTTGAGGCTCTTAAGCAGAATAATAAGCTTGGTACGATCAAGGTTTTTTCGTTCGATGAGGCGGATGAAACTCTGCAGGGTATTAAGGACGGCGTTATCGTGGGAACTATCGTGCAAAACCCGTACGAATACGGATTCCAATCTGTCAGGCTCTTAAAGGAGCTCGTGGCTGGGAACCTCTCTGCTATTCCGGATTCTAAGTTTATAGATATTCCGGCCCGTCGGATAGATCGCTCTAACGTAGCGGAGTTCTGGGAAGAGCTTCGTAATAAATTATCTTCACCATGAGACCTCTGCTGGAAGCTACAGCGATCTCAAAATCGTTCGGTAGCAACACCGTACTGGAGGAGGTCTCGATCTCAATAGCTAGAGGTGAGATCCTCTCTGTTGTTGGAGAGAACGGCGCCGGAAAGAGCACCTTCGCTAAGATCCTCTCGGGCATAGTAGCTCCCGACAGTGGTAGCCTGCATCTATCTGGCAATGAGGTACATTTTACCCATCCCCGCGAGGCTATCGATGCCGGTATAGGTATCGTACACCAGGAGCTCTGTTTAGCTGAGAACCTGACCGTTACAGAGAACCTGCTCCTGGGCCGCGAAAAGCTACGTTATGGCCTCTTTGATCGCCTAGCTATGAAACGCGTGGCCCTAACGGCGCTCGAGCGCCTCGGGGTAACGCTAAATCCAAACCGTTTAGTTTCTACGCTCTCTGCCGCCGAGCGTCAGATGGTTGAGATAGCGCGCGTACTTTCCTATGACGCAAAGCTCCTAATCTTTGATGAGCCCACATCAAGCCTAAGCGATACCGAGGCGCATGCGCTCTTAGAGCTTATTAAACGTCTTAAACGAGACGGGGTCTCGATCCTCTACGTTTCGCACCGCTTGCCAGAGGTTCAAGAGATCTCGGACCGTGTCATAGCGCTCCGTGATGGTAAGAATTCAGGAGAGCTTAAAGCACCGCTGCTTCAGCGCGATAAGTTAATTCATATGATCGTTGGACGGGATATTCAGGATCTTTACGGCTATCATTCCCGTCCGATCGGAGCAGCGGCGCTAGAGCTAAAAAACTTCAGAGCCTCCCCTCGACATACCCCCTGCGATATTACAGTGCGAGCAGGTGAGATAGTAGGGATTACTGGTCTAATCGGCTCGGGTAGAACGGAGATCCTTGAGGGTATCTTCGGCATAACGCCCCCCGTCAGCGGCACGATCAGGGTCTGTGGTAAAGAGTTGAGCGCACCCTCCCCCGTTACTTCCAGTGCCTTAGGAATTTCGCTATTGCCTGAGAGCCGCAAGGAGCAGGGAATTATCGCCGAGAGCTCGCTATGCGATAACGTTATCATCTCTATGCTTACAAAGGGCGGCAATGGAATCTTTAGAGAGAAAAAAACGGAACGGGAGATAGCGCTACGCTGCATCGAATCACTCCGCATTCGGTGTAGCGGTCCGGAGCAATTGGCACATAAACTCTCTGGTGGAAATCAACAGAAAGTCGTGCTTGGACGGTGCCTTGCTACTCATCCCCAGGTGCTACTACTTGATGAGCCGACGCGTGGGGTTGATGTAGGGGCGCGCCGAGAGATCTATTCAATTCTTTTTGAGCTTGCGGCAAAGGGGCTAGCGATCCTCTTCGTATCGAGCGAGCTTGAGGAGGTTATTGGCCTCGCAGATAGGGTGCTAGTTATAAGTGATGGGCAGTTGCGGGGCGAGCTGTCTCGCGAAGAGCTCTCTGAACATGCAATTATGGCGTTAGCCTCACCACAATCAAGGATAGCCATATGAAGAAAAATATCGGCCTAATCTCTCTACTCTTTGTAGCCTGCCTATGTACCTATCTCTTAAACGATCGCTTTCTCGCGCCGACCAATATCGAGAACCTGCTGCGCCGCACCGCTCTTTTTTCCTTAATAAGTATCGGGGTCTCCTTTGTAATTACAGGTGCTGGTATCGACCTCTCAATAGGTTCGGTAGTGTGTCTAATCGGCACTATATTACCGTGGCTTGTTGTGCATCACGGCTGGTCGTGGCCGCTGGCGCTGATCTTTCTCTTAATCCTGGCGGCACTTCTTGGTGCTTTTCACGGCACCCTTATAACGAAATTAAAACTCCAGCCCTTTATCGTAACCTTGTGTGGGCTCTTACTCTATCGGGGTCTGGCGCGCGGCATTACCGGCGACCAAACGCAGGGGTTCGGCATGCAGTTTGAGAGCTTAAGGGCTCTTGCTACCGGAAAGCTATCTGGGCTTGGGCTGTTACCGTTTGAGGTTCCTAATGTCGTATTTATCACCCTGATAGTGGCTATCATTAGTAGCGTAGTGATGAGCCGCACCCGTTACGGACTATACCTACGCGCCGTGGGTCGTAACGAGGTCGCAGCACGCTACAGCGGCGTTAACACCGACCGCACGAAGATCTGGGCATACGTTGCGTGCTCGCTGCTGGCTGGTTTCGGCGGCGTGCTTTTTATTTTAGACGTTAACTCAGCACAACCATCGGACTTCGGAAACTTCTATGAGCTTTACGCCATTGCGGCGGCGGTGCTTGGTGGATGCAGCTTGCGGGGTGGAGAGTCGAGCATCCTTGGAGTTATTATCGGAGCTACCCTGATGCAGGTGCTCCGTAACGCTATCGTGCTGCTGGATATTCCAACGCAACTTGAGTTTGCAATTATCGGCGCAGTTATCCTGGCCGGTGTTACAACCGAGGAGCTTATCCGTCGTGCTGCCAAGAGCGTTAGCTCGTAACGGCCTTAATCACCCGCTTAAGCCACGCTAAGGCCCCTATCTGCAATCCAGGTATGCGGGTGCTGCTAGAGGCAACCGTCACAACGTTAGAGTTTATATTTGCCTGATTGGGACACTTAAGCTGTGCCAGCAGATATCCCTTCATATCGCGCTGCTTTCCCTTAGCGTCCCGCACCATCTTGCGAGTTATGCCGGCAAGTTTTGTAAGTTTCTTAGATACCCGACCACTTCCCGCTGCCATTGAGGCTACGTACTTAAGTCTGATCTTATTTGATGCTATAGCTTCGGTCGCATAAAAGTCGAATACACACTGTGCGGCACTTATATCAGCCAATCCACCGGTGTTGAGATCGGTAGTCAAAAGATCCATGGTTGCACTAGCGGTTTTTGGAGAGCGTACAATTGCGAGCGATACCTTTAAGTTCTGGGGAGTAGCTCCGCCGCCGCCGTTATCACCGCCGCCACCGCCGCCGCCGTTATCACCGCCGCCACCGCCGCCGCCGTTATCGCCACCACCGTTATCACCTCCACCGCCACCGTTATCACCGCCGCCGTTATCACCACCACCACCACCTCCTCCTCCTCCTCCATTACCATCCCCAGGTATCAGATAGATAATTGAGGTGCGATCGGGCAGGCTAGGCTCACTATGCGCGAAGGTCTTTCCAAGTCGGGAGTTATCCTGCAGCCCAGAGGTGGCGCCAGCACCAGCGGCATATGAGCCAAGCTGCGCCCAGGTCTGACGATAGTTCATCCGGATCGCTCCGCTCTGTTCATCAAAGCTAACCTGGAAGGAGAGGCTAGAGGGGTTCTCTCTATAGTTACTATATCCAAACCCCTCCCATGTAATAACGAACTGTCGGGTACCCGGTGTGCCGATCGTCTTGTAACTAAGTCGAGCGCTGCTGTTCGCCACAATGTTGCCCCAAAAGGGCGCTACCATACGCTCCTTATCTATCTTACCGCTGGGGAGTCGTTGATTGCTAATGTCCAGATCAACCTTCTCCCCTATGCCAACATAGCCCTGACTTGAGACCCATAGGTCACTGTATCTGCCGTTATAGAACTTAATCGGAAAGGGGGCCGATATCTGCGTAGTAGGGCTATTCCACACAAGCGGAATATCAGCACCCCCCTCTGAGTCGATCCATCCGTAGGGCACCGCCGCAACGACATAGTTCTTCACTGCTATTACGCTCTGAGCTACAGAGACCGGTATCAGCACCTCATTTAACACCTTGCCAACTATCGAGATGGGTTGAGCTCCCATGCCGTATGTTACTGCGGAGGTGTAGATACCATCACCAGAGATACTATCCCCATCCTTGCCATCGTCATGTGGGGTAAAGAGCGTTCCACCGTGCGTTAACTTATACGCACCAAGGAGAGAGGACTTACCGCACACCTTGGCTGATATCTCGATACGATTAGCACCCTCGGCTACCGCCCAACCATCGCGTGCCAATATCTTCATCTCGGCTTGAATCGGGCAGGCCCCTGAGAGCGCTACGAAGTAGCGCCGATAGTCCCTCTGAGCTGTCGCATTATTATAAATGGGGATAGAAACAAGTGTCAGAAGGTCTGCAATCTCATCACGATTAATATCAAAGCGGTGATGGGAGTTTATTCCATAGATAGACACATACCTCTGCCAGTCATATCCACTCACATTCAGCATCTTACCGATCCTCTCGATAAAAGCCTCATCCCCTATATGCCCGATCTCCTCCCCGGTAGCTCCCGATAGTATCTGGGAGCTTCTTCCATAGTTTGGTTGCCTGGCAAGGTCTAGAACACCGTCGAGGTTGAGATCTCCGGAACCTGAAAACTGATTTGTATAATCAGCCTTGACCGCGCTAGCTCGATAGAGATCTCCATTTGAGCCCCTCCCTGTAAAGAGAAGAGCTTTAGCGAGGACCTGATACTCAGCCCTTCCATCACCGTTCTCATCCCCGGTTGCAAATATCTTCAGACCGAGCTCTGCGCCCACTGCAGGACCATCGATCCGTTTTAACTCCTGACATGTTCGACCGTTTATGGCCATAACCATGCCAGTTTTTGAGCTCGCCTCCGGTAGCCCTATAAAGAGATCTCCATAACCATCCCCATTACTATCAGGTCCGGCATAAAAAGATGTGATCGATCCTAATGACTCTCTATCAACGAGAGCTCTGCAGCTCTGCGTAAGGGTTTGGAGAGCTGGATCGTACTTTAAAACAAATAACGCTCCACCATCAAAGGCATCTCGCTCCATAACGATAAGCTCGCTCCGACCATCACGATCTAGATCAGTCACCTGCAACTTTGCACCACACCCCGATCCATTGAATTCAGCCTGGCTTTTATAGATCTCAGCTCCCGTTGCTCCATCCTTTACTAGGACACACGCCCCTGTCCCGGAAACGTAGTCGTGGTAATAATAACCCTCTCCTAGAACAACATCAGGCACCCCATCACCGGTAATGTCTCCAACGCTAAATGTGCTATCATAACCGCACGCCAATGAGTTATCAGAAAAGTTTCTCAGAACGGTGCCGCGTATCGCATCATAAAATACCACCTGCCAGAGCCCCTTGGTATCGATATACATCTCTGCGATATCGTTAACGCCATCACGATTAATGTCGCTGGAGAGATCTATCTGCCTATCGCACCGAGATGTTCCATTCTCAGGTTCTGTGATTATTGAAAGAACCTCCTGCGCCTCTACTGTGCCGAAGGAGATGGGTGCAGAAAAAATAAGGGAAAAGATAAAGATGGAGAGCGGCGACAAGAAATTTAACCGCGAGCTGACAAACGACGACCTTGTTAACATGCGAAGATCCCCAGTATTTAGGCTAGTGCTGAATGTTCAAGCGTATGCGCTGCTACTCAAATATAAGTGCACCCTACTATATGGTGGTGATCCTATACCCCTCCCGATAAATCAGAGATGGATTCAGAATATCCCCTTTTATCACCTACTTTTTGCAGCCCTAAGGGAATCCGGCTTCCTACCTTGCAGAGCCCAGATTCGCTAACTATACGAGGTTCCTAGCCTCTTCTGGCTTGGCCCGAAGATTGCCAAGAAAGCTTCTAAAGGGATCATCTCCCACCTAGCTTTAAAGGAGTTCCGTATGAAGTATCAACCTAAACTCGCACGTACTTTCATCGCTTTTGCTCTGATCGGATGCCTCAGCATTACAGAGGCCAGGTCCCAAGAAACCTGCTCGCTCGATGATGTATCAGATGCCTTAAATCAACTCCCCTGCTTTGCAGATGGGGTCTACCTATCTCCAGATAGCGCTGCTAATGCGGTGGCTGATATCTGCTTTGATGCAGACTCTGAAGAGGGGTGCCACCAGTGCTTTAATCGGGGCCGACGCAAGCTCTTGCTTGGGTTCAAGGCGATCGCCAAGATCGGCATGATTGATCGCAAGTCGATCTCGGATCTTAGAAACGCCCTAGATAACGCCGAAGATAATACCTGTTACTACGACGATTATGAGGACTATTCACCAGATAGTTTCGCACAAACTGCCGCAACTAAAACTCAAACTAAACCTAAGCGTTCGCGCGGAAGTACCTCTGAAAAGGCTCCTAGCACTACCCCTCGCAACTTAGTCGAGAGCATCTGCCCCTGTAACACCGAGCGCTGGAGAGCTAGTGGCGGTCATGCCGGGTTCCTTGCTTGTGCTGAGACGGTAACCCAGATCCTGGTGCGCCACGAAAAACTTGATGAACAAAGAGCAACGGATCTGCGTGAGCAGCTACAGCGTAGCCAGTGCGGAAACTAGATAGTGGAAACTAGATGGTGGAAACTAGATAGTGGAAATAATGCGACTGGAATTATGCAGATGGAACTATACAGATGGAAGTATATAGCTCGGGAAATCGTGGTGGACCTGCAGAGATTCGAACTCTGGACCCCCAGCTTGCAAGGCTGGTGCTCTACCAACTGAGCTACAGGCCCACGATTAAAGAACAGTTTGCAACACACGCTTTCCACCTGCAAATCTGGGCTGTACCCAAAATTTGCATAGGAACACATCTGGTGGGCCAAGGTAGACTCGAACTACCGACCTCACGCTTATCAGGCGTGTACTCTAACCAGCTGAGCTACTGGCCCCCTTGCGTTGCGAGAGGTGGAAAATAGAGGTAAGGCTTCGATGTGTCAAGCTAACCGAGCCATAAAATGGATGTTTTTTCGGTTGGTTATGCCCTGCTCAACAACGTCCTTGCATAACCTAGCGACACTATTGATACTAGAAGTATAGTGCCGAATCGTTGTTCCTGACCCTCTATTACCCAATAACGGTATGAGTCCAGTACTTCTTTTAAGCGCGTCCTACGAGCCCCTGCGTGTTATTTCATGGCAAAATGCCGTCTGCCTCTTCTTTCTGGGAAAGGTTGAGGTAATTGAGGAGTATGAGCACGATATACGCTCCGTTTCGCTCGTAATTAAGGCCCCTGCCGTAGTTAGATTGGTGCGATTTTTTAAGCTTGGGAAGCGCTCCCCTCCCCTTTCAAGGGCCAACGTGCTGGCTCGCGATAACTTTAAATGTCAGTATTGCAACGCCGAGTTGACAGCCAAGGAGGCGACCCTTGATCATGTCGTACCCCGCAGCCAGGGGGGCAAAACGACCTGGGATAATATAGTATGCGCCTGCGCCGCCTGTAATCGCAGGAAGGGTGGCAGAACACCGAAAGAGGCTCATATGAAGCTTCGTGCAAAACCAACTAAGCCGGAATGGCTCCCGGTATTGAACATTAGATTACATGGAAAGATCCCCTCAGCCTGGTATATCTTCCTCGACCCCCTTGCGAAGCCAAGTTGAGGCGACAGCTGCGCTTTGCGCGCTAATTGAGCTGCCCGCCCTTAGGGCGCTGGGTACCGCTCTGCTACCTGCCGAGCTTTACCTGGTTGGCGGAACCGTGCGCGATGCCTTCTACGGGGAATCTGGGACGGACCTCGACCTTGCTACGAACCTTACTACGACTGAGATCAAAGCACGTTGCGTAAAGCACAACATTCGCACCGTTGATACGGGAATTCAGCATGGAACGATCCTGCTTGTGATCGATCAGGTTCATATTGAGGTAACGACCTTCCGCATACCCAGCGGTCGCGCCGGGCATACCACTGCTCATGATATTGCAACGGATCTCTCTGGGCGAGATTTTACCATTAACGCCATGGCCTTTGATCTTAGTACAAAAACCCTCGTCGATCCGCTGCACGGGGTAGCAGACCTTGCAAGCAAGACCCTCAGAACCGTCGGCGCTGCAACAGAGAGGTTAACTGAAGACCCACTTCGAATTCTGCGCATGGTGCGCTTCGGTAGCGCGCAGGGAAGAGAGATTGAGGCCGCAACGTTGCGTGCGGCTACGGCACATGTACAGCTCCTTAGACAGGTCAGCGTTGAGCGCATCAAGTCTGAGCTAGATCAGATCCTGCTGAGCCCGTTCCCGCAGGCAGGGATAGCCTGTATTAAAGAGCTTGAAGCTCTACCTCTAACGATCCCTGAACTTATTCCAGCGATTGGGTTTGAGCAGAACAGGTTTCATATCCACGATGTATTTGATCACACGTTGTGGGTGCTTGAGCGCACACCCGCCGATCTGATTCTACGCTGGGCGGCCGTTTTTCACGATATCGGAAAGCCCCATACCCTTTCGGTAGATGAGGACGGCAGCCGGCATTTTTATCAACACGAGATTGTTAGCGAGAGGCTAGCCCGCGAACGGATGCAGCAGCTCCGTTTTTCGCGTGATGATACCGAGACTATCGCGTTACTTGTACGCCATCATATGCGCCCCCTTGATTGCGGAGCGCCTGGTGTGCGTCGACTTATTCGAGACCTTGGAGAGAGCCTCGTTCGTTGGAGAAGCTTTAAGGAGGCAGATGCCTCCCCTGCAATCCCTGAAGCTGAGTTTCGTCCAACGGCTAAGGCATTTGATGCCCTGCTGCAAAGTGAGCAGACGCGCATGCGTGGCCCCTCCTACGGCAAGCTCGCCATCAGCGGTACGGATCTAATAGCGCTCGGCATGCAGCCGGGTCCTGCTATGGGTGTGTTGCTCAAGGAGCTTGAGGAGTTGGTGCTTGATGACCCAGCACGAAACGATCTAGGGATCCTCCTTGTTGAGGCAAAAAAAAGAGGCTGGGCGCTATAAGTCAGTGTAAAAGTCTCTGTAAAAGTCACTGTAACGGCTGTGTTGTGTTAAATTTGACCATTATGACCGGTACTACTATCCTTACCCTATAATGGCAAAGCGAAAAATCCTCTCCACCCAGGCGCTCGTTACAGCAGCCGTTGCAATAGCGGCGGTGATAATCTTTAACCTGACCCGACCACCACTTGCCAGTGATATGCTTGTAGCGTTTAGCACCTGGTATAAGACTACCTCACCGATACTCGAGCAGAGCGATCCATTGGCTCTTAGCGAGCTTAAACTAAACGTCACCATTGAGCTCTCGGGTAGCAGCAGCTCCCCCTCTGCAGTCACCTGGAACCTTCCAGCACGCTCCCTGAACGATAATATAGACCGCAGCAACACCGCACGGGCATTGCAGCTAATTAACGAATCGGGGGTTTTTGGGCTACCCTCAATTACCAATCCAGCAAAGATGGGCTCCTTCCTCTCGATCTCGGTGCGTAACAACGAGCGAGTATTTGAGACCACTATTCCAACGCTCGAAGTAGAGAAAAATATCCAACTTCAAAACCTCTTAAAGCTGCTCGACATCTTCTCTAACAGCACGCAAGCGCTAGCCATCGACCCGGCCCGCACATAATATAAGAGGCATCTGATATGAAAACCCGCGATGAAGCCTTAGCCCTTCTGCACGAATACACCAAAACAACGAGCCTCCGTAACCATGCACTAAGCGTTGAAGCCTGCATGCGGTGGTATGCGGGTTATTTTGCATCAGAGGGGCATGCTGTTGATATAGAGCTTTGGGGGCTGACGGGGTTACTGCATGACTTTGATTACGAGATGTTCCCTGAGCCTGTACGCCCAGATGGACACCCATTTAAGGGTAACGCCATTCTGACAGAGCTTGGATATCCTGAAGATCTTCGTACTGCGATCCTCGGACACGCCCACTATGCCGACACACCCCGTGTTACCCTGCTCGATAAAACCCTCTTTGCAGTCGATGAGCTCTCAGGACTTATCACAGCCTGCGTCTTTGTACGTCCCGACAGATCTATTCATAACCTTGAGGTTCGCTCGGTAATGAAAAAATTTAAGGATAAGGCTTTTGCTCGCGGCTGTAACCGAGATGATATGCGCTTAGGTTCTGAGGAGATCGAGGTTGCTCTTGAGCAGCATACCGCTAACTGTATTGAGGCGCTCAAGCCTTTGGCGGCGGCGTTATTCGCCTAGCTGTTTCTTAAAGAGCTACTCTACTATGGTATTAGTAAGCGCTGCGGATTGCGCGTGTCTCCTTGCCACATATCACCCGCAAAGGCTCTTATACTTCAAGAAGACAGCAGCAACCCTCAGATCTAAATATTTTTCATAGCAACCGAGCCGGACTAACCCTCAGTTATTACATTTACAAGTCTAGGGGTCTTTGTGCCTGGAACATAGACCGTAATAAAGCGATCTTTATCGGCTATCTTGTAGGCTGTGTTGGCCATCGCCTTACTAATCGCTAGCCTGAGATCGTTCTCTGAGATAGTTGGTGCGACATCTATGGTTGCCCGTTTCTTTCCACCGATCTGAATTACAACCGTTATAACATCGTCGATCACGTGCGCAGGGTCGAATATCGGCCAGGCCGCGAGACTCGCTGAGGCGCTATTTCCGAGTCGCTCCCAGAGCTCCTCTGCAAGGTGTGGCGCAAATGGGGAGAGAACTAAAACGAGCTTCTCAAGGGTATCCTTTGAGACCGGCTTATCACCGATAGTATTGAGCAGCTCCATTAGGGTTGAGATCGGGGTATTAAAACGGATCGCTTCGATATCCTCACCGATCTTCTTGACCGCTTTATTAATGCCCTTCTTGATCTCATTTGGCTCAGCCTCTAAAGCCACAACATCTCTAAAGCCGGAGTCCTTGCCTCCTGTTACAAAGGAGAAGGCGCGCCGAAGAAAGCGCACATTACCAGCGATAGCCTTTGAGTCCCACGGACGAGATGCATCGAGCGGGCCCATAAACATCAGATAGGTGCGCAACGTATCGACACCGTAGATCTCGATAACGTCCTCTGGATTTATTACGTTCTTAAGCGACTTAGACATCTTTGCAACGATCCGTTCAAGCTGCTCCCCAGTTTGCTTGTGGTGTGCAACACCTGCTTCGTTCTCTAAGACAAGATCGCTTGAGATTAACGCACCCCTAGTATCCTTATAAGCGTGCGCCTGAATCATGCCCTGGTTATAGAGCTTCTTGAACGGCTCCCTAGTTGAAACGTAGCCAAGGTCAAACATCACCTTGTGCCAGAAACGGGCATAAAGGAGGTGCAACACTGCGTGCTCTGCGCCACCAACGTAGAGATCAACCGGCATCCACCTCTTCTCAAGTTTAGGATCCCAGCCAGCTTCCGAATTCTTCGGATCTATAAAGCGCAGGTAGTACCAACATGAGCCCGCCCATTGCGGCATGGTGTTAGTTTCACGTTTACCCCTCTTGCCAGTAACTGGGTCGGTAATATCGAGCCACTCCTTAACCTTAGCGAGTGGCGACTCACCGCTATCTGAGGGCTTATAATCAACTACCTGCGGCAGCATAAGGGGCAGATCAGTATCCTTGAGAGAGCTAACGGTACCATCCTCCCAGTGCACTATCGGTATCGGCTCCCCCCAATAACGTTGGCGCGAGAAGAGCCAATCTCTTAGCTTATAGTTAACAACTTTATTGCCAACTTTATGCTGCTCCAACCACGCCGTAATTCTCTCCCCCCCCTCTTTATTAGGGATACCCTCAAGCTTTAGCTCCTGAGCAACTGGGTCGTTGTTTTGAAGCATGATACCGCTTTCTACCCACGCAATCTGACCCTCACTGACGGAGCTTTTCACACTGTCGGTGGGATCGCTTGGAACGACTACGGCGCGCACGGGAAGCTTAAAGGTTTTTGCAAATTCAAAATCGCGTGCGTCGTGTGCAGGAACGCCCATGACGGCCCCAGTTCCGTACGAGATCAGAACGTAATCGCCGATATAGACTGGAACCTTTTCACCGTTAATGGGATTAACAACGTGGCCCCCTGTAAAGACCCCTGTCTTTTTACGATTATCGAAGGTCCGATCGAAATCGCTCATGCGCGCGGCTTCGTCACGATACTGCGTGACCTTGGCGCGCTGCTCTGCGCTTGTAAGCTCCTCAACAAGTGGGTGCTCGGGCGCCACAACAAAGAAGGTCACTCCGAAGAGGGTGTCTGGCCTGGTTGTAAAGGCTACGATCGGGCTCTCTGAGCCAGCAACGGCAAAGGTTATCTCTGTACCGGTTCTTCGACCGATCCAGTTACGTTGTTGCTCTTTGATAGCTTCTGGCCAATTAATCTCCTCAAGCTCGCTTAGCAGTCGCTCTGAGTACTTTGTGATGCGTAGCATCCACTGCTTCATCGGCTTACGGACTACATCGTGACCACCACGCTCTGATTTGCCATCGATCACCTCTTCGTTGGCGAGCACTGTCCCGAGTGCTGGGCACCAGTTTACCATTGCAGATGCGTAGTATGCGAGACGATGCTCGGCTTGGTAGGCTTGCAGCGCCAATTCTCCCTGCTGTTGTATGGCGCTCGGAATCGGCAGCTCCTCTAGCGGTCGTGCCTTTTGTACCGTCTCGTCAAACCAGGAGTTATAAAGCTGCAGGAAGATCCATTGTGTCCACTTGTAGTAGTCGGATGTGCAGGTGGCGAGCTCCCTATCCCAATCGTAGGATAGTCCGAACTGCTTCATCTGACGAACGAAGGTCTGACAACTTTGTTTAGTGATAATAGAGGGATGTTCCCCGGTGTTTACGGCGTGTTGTTCGGCGGGAAGTCCGAAGGCATCGAACCCCATCGGGTGTAGCACATCAAAGCCACTCATGCGCTTAAAGCGCGCATAGATATCGGTTGCAGTGTATCCGAGCGGGTGTCCGATATGGAGCCCTGCTCCGGAGGGGTATGGAAACATATCGAGTACGTAGACCTTCTCGCGTCCCCTATCTTCGGTCTTAAAGGTGCTGTTAGCTTCCCAGTATGACTGCCACTTCTGTTCTATGCTTTTAGGATCGTACTCAGACACAAACTACCCCATTTTGATACACAGCTAGCGGGCTAAATGGTCGCGCTAGAGCTGCGCCCACCATCTTTTAAAAAGCCGTAACCCCCTTGTTTCTCACCCTATCCCTGTGCAGTCAATCATAATGCGAAAAAAGCCCTCCGCCTGGAGCTTTACTTATGGATGATTTTTAGGTACTTATCCCATTCTTAGCTGCGTCCTAAGCAGCACACGGAGTCGTAGTTCAGTTGGTTAGAATGCTCGCCTGTCACGCGAGAGGTCGCGGGTTCGAGTCCCGTCGGCTCCGCCATTTTGGTCCTTGAGGACCAAAAAATCGAATCCCTACAGTAATCGAATCTGCGAGCTTTCGCGTGATTTATCACGCGACGAGGACGTGCCGCAGCCGAAAGCCCCCAGAGGGGCGTCGGCCTAAAGGCACGTAAAGCAACTAGCAAAAAATGCGAGCTAGCGCAGCATTTTCTCCTTATAGGGTTCGAGTCCCGTCGGCTCCGCCATCCCATCCCCCACCTTAAGGTGGGGAAAGACTCATCATACATGTATCGAATCTGCGAGCTCTCGCGTGATTTATCACGCGACGAGGACGTGCCGCAGCCGAAAGCCCCCAGAGGGGCGTAAAAGATCGTCTTTATTTTTCACCGTATACTGTGATGCTTAAAATTGCCGCATCGCTACTGGTAAATTTCTCGACTTCTTCCGGCGAAAGATACTTTAATAAGACGTCTTTTGGTAACCAGATCGGTTTTTCAACCTTGACTTGAACTTCTTGAAATCCTGTCTTCTCAATTATTCCTAAGTAATCTGTGCGTTGAATTGCGCCCGAAACACAACCTGCGTACATCTCCGCTGCCTGTTGAAGCCCCTCAGGCAGTTCTCGGGTGAGCACAATATCTGAAACAGAAAAATGAGCGCCTGGTTTCAACACCCTATAAATTTCACTGAATGCTTTTTTCTTGTTGGGAACAAGGTTGAGAACACAATTGCTGATTACTACATCAACTGAATCTGCTTGAACTGGCATGTTTTCGATATCACCAAGCCGAAATTCTACGTTCGTGTAACCGAGCATAATAGTGTTTTTTTCGGCCTTAGCGATCATTGCTTCAGTCATATCAACACCAATAACTTTGCCGCTATCTCCCACTATAGCTCTAGCAACAAATGCGTCATTACCCGCACCGGACCCTAGATCAAGAACTGTATCACCAGACTTAATCGCTGCAACTTCTGTCGGCACGCCACATCCAAGTTTAAGGTCAGCCTCCTTGTTGTATCCCTTGAGGTTGGTGTAGTCGTCATTAAAGCTAGTTAAGTCATAAGGTTCACCGCCACAGCATTGAGTTCCACAACAAGTTGATCCATCAAGCTCTTCAAGCGATTTCTGAGCTATTTCACCGTACTTTTGCTTTACAATAGATTTAAGTTCTTGAGCGTCTTTCATAATTGTCTCCTAGCAACACTTTTTCGTACTGAGTCCTTTGTTCAGATTTTTCATTAACGATCCAAAAAGCTTTTCTAGTTCTTCAATCGCTTCTGGGTTCAGGCAGTAGCAGCTTTTGAGTCCGTCAATTTTGCCTGTGATAAGTTCCGCTTCTTTTAATTCTTTCAAATGCTGTGAAACAGTTGATTGAGCAAGTGGAAGTACCTCAACAATCTCCCCGCAGATACATGTCGCCTTTTTCGCCAAGGTTTCGAGAATGGCTAGCCTAGCTGGGTGTGCCAGTGCCTTAGCGTAGCGAGCCAATGAGGCTATTCGGGCGTCAAATTCGTCTGATTTAGAGATTGCCATGATTATACCGTATATCGTATATCGTAGTTATACGATAATATATATTTATTCGAACTTCAAGTGCTGATAGTTAAAATAGGGCAGTTCTCAGAATTTCCTAGTAACTCAGAGTAGTTCGCCTTGCCCGAGTTGCCGTTGAGGCCAGAAAAGAATCGTGAATTTCGCTATCAGAGAATAATTTCTTTGATAATGTTCTCGTCTTAGGCTGTAATGCTAACGATAAGGGCACGATAACCACCGCCAGGAATAACCTGATGTCGGGTGGCACTGTAGGGTGTAAACCGACTACAAAATTCGTGCTGAATTAGGATTAGTAAGAGCTCATAGTATATAGGATAATTGCAACTATTCACCCGCTCAGATCCGTGTGCGTTAGCCCCTATAAAGGGGCGAATTTGCGGAGCAAAGTGGGGTGAAAATAATAAATAGTCACCCCAAAATAAGCGTCTCCGATCAGGGGACGACAAGAAAGGGTGGGTCTTTAGGGCCGATCGCAAGATCGAATCCTTTTTACCACCGACAAGTTTATACTGGGGTGAATAGTTACAGGGGAATTTAGATCTAAGATGCCAACCACCCTCTCAGTCAGACACCACGGTGGCGAGATACTTATTGAGCTCCCTGAGGAAGCTTTCATTCAAAGGCTTCGTCAAGAGCTCCAGATCACCCTGCCAGGGGTGTTGTGCTGCCCCATTACAGATTCGCGAGTGGAGTATCTACGCTCTATAGGGGATACCACCCCTCTTTTTTCTATTCCGTACCACCACCTAGGCCCCATACATGTACAAAGCATTCAGTCTAAAAGTGCTACCTCCGAGGAGCAACCTATCGTTCTGCACGGGATAATTAAGGCGCTCCACCGCACCTCTACCAAGCTACCAGATCTGCCCAACCTCCAGAGCAACTGAGCTTAAGTTCTTCTTGCATCGTCTTACTAGGCACGCTAGAATTTATACAGATTACTGCTAGCTAGACTCTGCTGCAGCCCTTTAAGGAGCTCATAATGACATTCGAACTTAAGCCCCTGCCCTACACTACCAATGCCCTTGAGCCACATATCGATACTAAAACTATGGAGATTCACCACGGTAAGCACCACGCTACCTACGTGACCAACCTCAATAACGCCTTAAAGGATCAGCCCGAGCTTGCTAGCAGAACGCTGGAAGAGCTTCTTACACACCTTAATGAGGTGCCGGAGACTATTCGTACAACGGTTCGTAACAACGGCGGCGGACACTGGAATCACGAGTTCTTCTGGAGCCTAATGACTCCGGACGGGAGTGACACCCCTAGCGGTGACCTCGCCAAGGAGATTGATGCTACATTTGGCAGCTTCGCTGAGTTTAAGGCAAAACTAAAAACGGCTGGGCTAGGTCGCTTCGGCTCGGGCTGGGCTTGGCTTATAGCAAACCGAGACGGCTCTCTGGCTATCGTCTCAACCCCCAACCAGGACAACCCTCTTATGGAGGGCAAATACGCGATCCTCGGCGTCGATGTCTGGGAGCACGCATACTACCTTAACTATCAGAACCGCAGAGCTGATTATCTTGATGCTTGGTGGAGCGTTGTAAACTGGGACGTTGTTGCAAAGCTCTACGCTAATAGAAAGTAGCGCGGACTCACACTACATACTAATATCTCTACTCCGCCTGGTCCGCCTCCTCAGGTGCAGGGACTTCACCAGCCAAGCCCGCCGAAGCATCATTAAGGGGAGGGCTATGAAGTGCTCCGAACTCCCTCAATGCTACTATAGCACAGACCAGTACAAGCAGAACGAGAAACATATACTCTATTAGGTTTCCGCCCCGTTCGCCGTTTATGCGCCTTATCATTATTTCTATCCTTAACCCTATCTTCATTAACTAATATCCGTAACGCTCTACAAGGAGCGCCCAAGAGCGTAGAGCGCAAGCCCTACTAATCCTCCCACCAGTGTGCCATTAATGCGAATATATTGCAGATCGTACCCAACCTGCTCCTCTAACTTAGAAACGAGGGTGTTTGTATCCCACGCGTCGATAGTCCTAGAGATCAGATCTGCAACATGGGTGCTCTGATTTCCAAGCACCGCTCGCAAAACCCCTCGGATTAGTCGATTGAGCTTGTGCTGCAATTGAGGCGAGCTGCTCATCGATATTACCATGTGTGTGAGGGCGCGCTCCATTGCAGCCACCAGGGTTGAATCACCGCGCTTAATGTCGCCCTGAATCTCCTCAACTACGGCATCTCTGACCGATCTGATATAAACACGAAATACATCACTAGCTAGAAGCGTCTCCCTAAAGGCAGCTGCCTTGGTCTGCAAATCCTCAGAGTGCTCAAGTTTTTCGATAAAAACTATCAGCGCTGAATGCAGCCTGAGCCGCAACTCATGCTTTCTATCCGAGACCGCCTTTCCAAAGGTGTCCTCAGTTCGAGCAACTATAGAATCAAAGATCCTGCGATCGACGAACTCCGGAATAAACCACGGGCTCGCCTCGCGTAGCTGATTACGCAGCCACTCCTTGTTTGTCCTGAAAAATACATGTGACTCCTGAACGATCTCATCAAGCAGCACCTCATGCATCCCATTTGTCGTTAATAGACGCAGGATTCTTCCCGTTGCTTTCGCGAAATCGATACGACTGATGAAATCCTCCGCCTGTCGATCCACGAAGTGTCTAATCTCATCTTCGTTAAGGGTTTGTAGCACCTGCGGTATTAGCTCCCTAACCCGCCTAACGATACGGGCTCTGTTTTCAACAATCCCAAGCCAGCGCGCTAAAACAGCTGAGATATTGACCATCTCCCCACCCAGGATCTGTTCTGAGAGAAAGTTCTTCTGTACAAAGAGGCCTAGGCTTCTACCGATGCGTCCCTTATTAGCCGGAATAATCGCCGTATGCGGGATGGGCAGGCCAAGCGGACGTCGAAAGAGCGCCGTAACAGCAAACCAGTCCGCAAGCGCTCCTACCATGGCAGCCTCAGCGAATGCGCGCACTCCACCCTGCCATCCGCTCTCCCAGTGCAATATGCACGCCGCTACAAATACCACCGCCATAATAAGCAGTAACGAGGTCGCTACCCACCAGGGCGTACTAGCGTTACGTGGCATGCCATCAAAGGATTCATTTGATCCACTAGAGCTCGGAAATGTCACCCCCTGAGGACTCTCCTGCTGCGGAGCGTCCTTAGGCTGAGACATATATTGTTCAGCTTGCATACCGATACGGACCATCACTATAACCTGGGGGTGTTTCTAAATAGATCCGAGAAGGCCGGCGCAAAGACCTGCACCCCAGGTCTATCATAGATCTTGGCAAAAAGCTCAGGGCGCGCATCAAGACCAACACTTGCCACATCAGCGCTAGCAACTATAAAGAGGTTCGCTCCATACTTCATCATGGCATCAAAAATACTCTGCGGATCCCGAAAGCTACACAGGGGTTGCTCCGACCCCACCGCAGGTACTACCGTTCCAGATATGCGTTGGAATGCCGGCAATCCAGCCGCCAGGGGCACTCCAGAGCTCGTTATTGGCAGACAGGCATCAATAACTATCGGTGCACCTACTACCCTGGTGGAGAGCCACTGCATCAGTCTCGCCTGCTCGGTATTGAACAGCTCATGTTGAACAACCGGGCCGCTCTGCCTGGACTCACGCACAACAAGCACCATCAGAACGACCGGCACAAGGAGCACCAGAGAGACCGAGGAGGCCAGCGCTCGCTTTGAGCAGACCGTTGTTACGATAGAGTAAAGCGCCGCACCCAAGATGCCGCCTATCAGCAGCAGGCACAGTTCGAATCCAAACGTACCACTAACCCCAACCCCCTTCAGGAACCATCCCAGCACGAACCTGTCAAAATAGAACCCGTTCATAATCTCGGCCGGATTAATCAGATCTAGTGGTGGAACGACCTCATTTCTTGTAAAATACTGCAGATATGCCCCGTCGATCTGCTGACCTAGAACGAAGAATTGCGGGTCAAACACCCATACGCCCCAGACAACCAACACCCCACCGATAAACCCTAGCTCGGCCAGAAGCCCGTGATTACGCCAAGCCTCGGACAACTGTGCCCTAGCCTTTGAGTTGCAAATAAGCCTCACGCATGCGGCGAACACCATCAGCGCCACAACCACATAACAGGTTGAGGTAGTAATCGGAGCGATATGAACGAGAGCGAGGATCCAGCACAGCCCCGCTGAGAAGATCAGACCAAGCAGTGGAGTTAATCCAAAACCACGATCCCGCATAAACGGAAGTGCTGGCCCTACAAGCGCCCAAAAGCTAAGTGCGATAACCTGTATAAAAAAGAGGGCGAATAACAACGGTGCAACCTTGCCGGTCAGCCAGCCAGGGGCCTTTCCCACCCAGCCCCCCTCGTCCATAAGGAGCATCTCGTTCATAGTTGGCAGGGTGCCGTAGATCTCCTTATCATCTATGCGCTTACGCAGATCCTCGCTCGAAAGCTTCTCCATGTTTTGGAATACGGTCACCTTAGGGTGGTCGTATACAGAGAAGCTCTCATCAGCGAGATCGTCGTTGAACGTAATCCCTAACAGCTCTGGGCGATTCTTAAAGCTCTTTACCAACTTAAATCCGAGCTTCTCTCCCCACAGTAATTGTAATAATGCGTTGGTCTGTGGAAACTCCTCCGGAATACGGGGCAGTGAGTCTGCCATGCGCGGGGTAGGAAACACGATATAGTCGCTCTGACTTATGCGACGAAGAGTTAAGTCTAACTTGGACCTAGTCTCGGGCTCATATAGCGGAAGCTTTCTCTCGCCTCCCCCGACTACAAAGAGATCCGGGGAACGTTTCTGTCCAGGAACTGAGATCGGCAGCTCATCATCCCAATGTGGCCCGACGACCCTGCTTCCTTTCTCGAAATTCTCCAACATCCAGGCAGATGACGTATGGTATGGGTGCTCCATAAAATAGATACGGACGAAGGCCGTCGCGTAAATAGCGGCGTACCCCAACACAAATAGGAGGCAGATATGAAGCAGATGGTGGCGTATATATTCTATGATTCTCATACCCCTCTATACTTCACCGTTCTGAGGAGTTTGGCGAGGGCAGATTTTGCTCTCGCTACCCCGTAACAAAGTTATAAAAAATGTTACTATACATACTGGCAACGAGGCGCTACCTTTATGCCATGCTCAAAAACGATGCCACAACAGCCTGGCTATTTTCCCGCCGGATCGATCTCGCAATTATACTCCTGCTAGTGATCATCGGCGCATCCCTGCGCTCTACTGGGCTCTGGCACGGGATCGGATTCCATCCAGACGAGCGCCATATGGTGCAGGTAACCGAAGCCCTTAGTAAAAACCATATGAACCCCAAGTCGTTTGCATACGGGAGCCTCTCGTTCTACGCAGCCTGGGGCTTTGCTAAGCTAATCGCCGTCTTTCCAGGTCAGGTGTTCTCGTACGACAGGATCTTCTTCTCTGGGCGCCTCTTCTGCCTAATTATGGGCACCCTTGCTATACCTCTCTCATACTACCTGGCGATCTTGCTCTATCGCCGATCCGCCGTTGGGCTGGTTGCCGCCACACTGATGGCGCTTAACGTCTTTCACCTACAGCTCTCGCGCTTCTTTACCAGCGATGTGACCCTGACAACGCTCAGCTTAATCTCTATTATCGCCCTGATTAAAGCACACCAGAACGGCACCCTCATATCTTATCTTATCTTTGGTTTTTGTGCCGGCCTTGCAACTGCCACAAAAATTAGTTCGGTGTTTCTATTTGCGCCGCTTCTGTTCGTTGTCTCGCTTTCTACTTTAAAGGAATGGGGCAGGTTAACGAGCTGGAGGCTCCCACTGGCATCTCTTGCAATCGCTCTCGCAGCTATCATGCTTACTTTAGCTACCGACTATCTTGTATTCCTTAAGGGGTACCCCCGTATACTCGGCTACCGTCTAGCACCTCTACCGACCCTAATCCCACTCTCTGTGCCGTTTTTGGCGCTGGCAGCTGTGCTTATGGCGAAGTTCTCCAAGTCGCTCTCACGCCTATGCGCTGCGATCTGCCTCTGCATCCTCATCTTCGTAGTAGCGGAGCCGTATGCGATTATAGATTTTGACACCTTCTCTCGACAAACCCGTGAGCAAACCGCGATGGTTCAGGGACTCTGGAGACCTCCTTATACGATTCAGTATGCACACACGATTCCGTATCTTTATCACCTAAAACAGATGCTCTGGTACACGATGGGTTGGCCGATCTTTATTGTGGGAGCTCTCGGTATACTCGTAACCTGCGCCAAGATGGCCCTGGAGTTTGTCGACAAGGTGCTTAGGCGCGAGCTGCTGAGTACCCCTTTTAGCTCAGAGATTATCCCCCTTATCTTTATGATCGTATTCTTTACAGCTACCGGATACTTTCAGGTTAAATTTCCACGTTACCTGCTGCCCCTTTATCCGATCTTATTTGTGTTTGCCGCAGCTATTTTAACTCCTCGTCGGCGCGTACGGCGCTCCGTTCAGCCTTGAAATTTGCGCGCTAACCACCTGAATCTATGTTATTTGATAACTATTCTGGGCCAGCCGCTCCATATACCTCCCCTGCTTAAGCACATCCAACCAGATAATCGCCATAACATACTCATACGTTCCGTTTTAGCTTTGAGGTTATTATGAGTCATGCCCTGGTTCGAGTTCTAGTTATTGATGATGATCACCATATAGGGGAGCTCCTAACGCTCCATCTTGAGGATCTTGGACTCAAGGTAACCTATGCCGCAGACGGGAACCGTGGGCTCGAACTAGCCCTTACAGATGCCTATGACCTGATTATGCTCGACGTGATGCTACCCGGTCGCGACGGAATAGAGATCTGTCGTGAAATCCGCAAACGTAATATCCGCGCATCGATCATAATGCTGACCTTCCGCGGCGAGGAGGTCGATAAGATAATCGGTCTAGAGATCGGTGCCGATGACTACGTAACGAAGCCCTTCAGTATTCGCGAGGTCTGCGCGCGGGTAAAGGCGTTGCTACGACGAAGCGGATCGTCTCCAGAACGGCTGGAGCCAGCGCTCACCATCGAAGGCTTAACTATCAATCCAAGCTCCCGTAACGTTTCGTTACATGGCAAAGAGCTTGAACTAACTAGCACCGAGTTTGATCTCCTGTTTTATATGGCAAAGAGCTCCGGCCGGGCCTTTACCCGTGAGCACCTACTTAACGCCGTCTGGGGATACTCCTCAAGTGCGTACGAGCACACGGTAAACACCCATATCAACCGATTACGTTCCAAGATTGAACCTGACCCAACTAATCCGACCTTTATTCAAACGGTCTGGGGCGTTGGATATAAGTGCATAGGTAAGAGCGATGCAGTTTCTAGGGCTGCTTAAATCCAGCAGGCAATTGCTGCGTGAGCGCTGCCACGTTGCTAGGCTATACCTGCGTGGATTCCGATCTATTATCTCAACGAAACTGTTGATTGTGTTCGCACTGCTGGCGCTCACTACAGTCGGATTTCAGGTTTGGACGAGCGTCCTATTATCTCGTAACGCATTGCTAAATTCTGAGACTTTGGCCAATCGAAATATCTCCCAATTATTCGCCGAACGGCTGCACCGCTACAGCGAGCAGGTTGATGATCAGGAGCTACGCAGGGTGATAAACGACCTCTCTATGCTCAATAGATCTGTGCGGCTCTATATCCTTGATCAACACGGCATCATCACCATAAGCCCAGAGCTCTACGGTAGGCCAAAATTGCCGTTTGTTGACCTGCGCCCAGCAAAGCGTTTCATATCACTTCAAGGCTCACAGGAGAGCGTCCTAGGGGATGACCCACACCAGATTGGAAGTCTTAACCCGATCTCGGTTAGAAAACTTCGCTTGAAAGGAGGCGATCACTACGTCTACGTAGTATTAGCACCTATTTTAACTGCGCAAGATTCGCTGTTTGCGGGATGGGGCATCGGCGTTTGGGCCCTCGCCACGGCGCTGATCTCAGTAGCTGTCGTAATCATAATTATGCTCTTTATCTCCTACTACCGCGTACAGGGATTGCAGTTCTCACTGGCGGCGCTCTCCCACGACCTGCGCGCCCCGCTCTCCTCGGTTCAGGGCTACCTTGAAACAATCCTTGAGCGTGGGGAGCGCCTCCAGGGCGCTGACAGCAAGCGCTTTATGTCGGTAGCGCTACGCAGCACACGGTCGGCGACTAATATGGTAAACGATCTTCATCAACTATCGCTCCTGGAGTCCTCAGGCAACGCTGTTGCGATGGAGCCGGTCTCAATCGGGGACCTAGCTATGGACACAATTATTGCAGCCAAGCCACTGGCGGACGAGAAAAAGATCTCGCTCTCCTGCGAGCTGGCACCCAGCCTACCGCTAGCCTCCGGGAATATCCCGTTACTCGAGCGTCTAGTCAGAAACCTGGTCGAAAACGCCATTCGATATACGCCTAACGGGGGGCGGATTGAGCTTGTAGTCGACACAGCTCATGATAAGATCAGAATTACGGTCTCAGATTCGGGTCTCGGTATTCCTAAAGCTGAGCTGGAAAAGGTTTCACAGGCATTCTACCGCGGCTCAAACACTAAACGCGCCACGACCGGTTCCGGGATCGGGCTCTCTATTTGTTCAAAGATAGCTCAGATCCACGGCAGTAACCTACGCATCCTTAGTCGCGAGAACGAGGGAACCGCCGTTATCTTTGAGATAGCTCAAATGAGTGTTGCCAACTGATCTCCCTAATACCCTAATAATTTCAGTTCCTCACCGATAAGTGTGGGTACATTAGATGGAAAACCCCTGCGCGGGAACGTGAACCGCTTCCCGTTACCTGCTCCCGCTCCGATACCGTTTAACCCTTTAAAACCAGCTTTAACAGCATGGCCGCCAAATGGAGGTGGCGGCGCTGCGCAACTGGTTGACAATCTAGCTGTTACCGTTCGGGAGGAGGCGAATAACACTAATAACCTATTCAGTAATTCAACCGACTTTTGATAGACTTCGAGCGTTTCATGACAAAACATATCTTCTATTAATCGGTTCTTTTCGTGATAAGTTTCCGCTACCGGAGCGGGAGCAGGTAACGGGAAGCGGTTCACGTT
>JAPLFS010000064.1 GCA_026390555.1 Pseudomonadota bacterium | reverse complement strand
ACGGGCGCGCTAGCATTTAAGCTCTTTGAAACCTACGGGTTTCCGTGGGAGATGTCGGAAGAGATTGCACGTGAGCGTGGTCAGCAGGTTGACCGAGCTGAGTTTGAGGGTGAATTTAAAAAACACCAGGACCTCTCTCGCACCTCCGCTAAGGGGATGTTCAAGGGCGGGCTAGCTGATCACGGTGAAGCCGTCGTAAAGCTTCACACCACTACTCACCTTATGCACCAGGCGCTGCGCTCGGTGCTTGGCACCCACGTTCAGCAGAAGGGTAGCAATATAACGAATGAGCGCCTCCGTTTTGATTTCTCTCATTCGCAAAAGGTCACACCTGAGGAGATTAAAGAGGTTGAGCGAATTGTAAACGAACAGATCGCTCGCAACCTTAAGGTCTCATTTGCAGACACAACCTACGACGATGCTATAAAGGCCGGAGCGCTTGCCTTCTTCGGAGAGCGCTATCCTGAGAAGGTAAAGGTGTATGAGATCGGGGACTTCTCGAAGGAGATCTGCGGTGGCCCGCACATTGAAAACACGACCGTTCTTGGGCGCTTCTCGATCTCGCGTGAAGAGGCTTCTAGCGCCGGAGTGCGCCGTATCTACGCTATACTGTCGTAAGCTTTTAACGCGCGCCGATACCGAACAGCACAGCCGGAACGGTGCGGAGCAAAAGTACCAGGTCGCCCATCAGTGACCAGTTGTCGATGTAGTTAAGATCGAGCTTAACCCAGGACTCAAAGTCCTTAATCTCATTTCGTCCACTCACCTGCCAGATGCAGGTCAGCCCTGGCCGCATCGATAGTCTACGCCGAGAACTCCTCTCGTATAGACTCACCTCTCCTGGAATGGGTGGGCGGGGCCCAACCAGACTCATCTCACCAACAAACACGTTCCAAAGTTGCGGAAGCTCATCCAAGCTAAAGCGCCTAAGGAACCTTCCGAAGGAGGTAACACGGGGGTCGTTCTTCATCTTAAAGGTGGGACCGTTCATCTCGTTCTTGGTTCGCAGTACATCCAGCGCCTGCTCCGCATCCAGATACATCGAACGGAACTTAAGCATCTGAAAGAGGCGCCCATTAAGTCCCATGCGGGTCTGTCTAAAGATGACTGGTCCAGTGCTAGCTTTTATTCCAAGCGCCAACAACGCAAAAATTGGTGCCATGGCTACCAGAGCTACCCCTGCCACAACGATGTCGATTACACGCTTCAACGCTAGCTCCCAGGAGTCCCCAGGAGGGGTCTGAAAGTGAATAAGGGGCATGCCGCCGAAGTAACTAATCTCTGATTTAATCAGGCCGATACTGAACAGATCGGCTGCTATAGTTGTGCGCACCCCCTGCTCGGCGCACACCATAATCATCTCCTCTACCTGTGGCATGACCTCTACAACATCGGTAAAAAGCACCTCATCTATCGCGTAATCTTCAAGAGCGCGGCACACCGCCGCTGTCCCGATCAGTACACGCCCGACCTTAACTGACCCTGCAAGATCGCTACGCAAATGCTGGATGCTTGCAGCCTGGTGCTTATCGTCTGCGCGCAGATCCCCAAAGCCACGAATGTGAATACCGAGCTCAGGGCGACCTACTATCTCGCGTGCTAACTTAAGCGACTGTTCGCCGATACCACATATAATTACGTTACGAAAATTGTGCCCCTGCCTGCGCCAATATCTTAGAAATTTAAGCACCGCATATCGTTCAATGGAGAGTCCGCATCCACTCAGTAATACAAACAAGCCAACAAACGATCTACTGATATTAATCTTAAGTATAAAGAGGGTTGCAGCAAGCAATACAAAGACCAAGGCGCTGCTAAGAAACGCCACTCGAAAGAGCCGCAGCACCGAGCTCCTTCGCATACTTCCGTACGCTCCCATCAGGTTGAGTAGCACCCCATATCCGAGCACCGTCACAATCAATACGATAAAGTAGTCCTTAATCGGAGCCAGCTCGTAGCCCTCAAAGGGGAGATTAAGATCGAAGATATCGTTCCAAAAGATTAACGAGTTACGCCCGTAATAGGCGGCGAAGAACGCCACTATAACGATCAAGTTATCACCGAGGCGCTCAACGCGCGATATAAGACGGGAGTTCTGCTTTAGCATACTAGCGTATCCAAGCCCTTATGGTATGCCCTCAAGCCCTGCTAAACAAGGGGCGCTACCATCGGCTTACCCATCCGTTAGCGCTGCGAGCGCCGGACTCTAGGCCAGCCACGAAAAAGATCGCCTGCCTCATCTCTTTTGGCTTGAAGCCCCTAATGCTTTCGCTATCATAGCTATATATGGTTCCTCACCAATAAGTGTGGGTACATTAGATGGAAAACCCCTGCGCGGGAACGTGAACCGCTTCCCGTTACCTGCTCCCGCTCCGATAGCAGAAACTTATTTTGAAAAGAACCGATTAATAGAAGATATGTTTTGTCATGAAAAGCTCTAAGTCTATCAAAAGTCGGTTGAATTCCTGAAAGAGGTTATTAGTGCTGTTCGCCTCATCCCGAAAGGAAACAACGATATTGTCAACCAGTTGCGTCGCGCCGCCACCTCCATTTCATTAAATATTGCAGGATGCGTAGGCAAAACAGGCGTTGGCGACAAAAAGCGCTACTAAAACTCCTACGAGTCTTTTAAGCAGCTTGGCGGCCATGCTGTCAAAGCTGGTTTTTAAGGGTTACGGTATCGGAGCGGGAGCAGGTAACGGGAAGCGGTTCACGTTCCCGCGCAGGGGTTTTCCATCTAATGTACCCACACTTACTCGGTGAGGAACCAAAATTATATCTCTTCACTTTTTTTCTACTACCTGCTCCAACCACGTCAGGCGCTCCTTAATAGTTTTCTCGTTACCACGATCGCTTGGCTCATAGAACGGCTGCCCCGCGACCCCTTTCGGCATATACTCAACCCCAGGCGCATATCCGAGAGGTTGATCGTGTGGATAAACATAGCCCTTGCCGTATCCCAATCCCTGCATCAGTCCGGTCTCTGGATTCCTTAGATGTAGCGGCACCTGCGCATTTGGCGCATCCTTAACGGCCCTTAATGCGCGGTTAAGCGCCACGTAGCTTCGATTTGATTTGGGCGCCGTAGCAAGGTAGGTGATACACTGCGCTATAGGAATACGACCCTCTGGCAACCCAACTAATTCATAAGCCTGTAATGTCGAAACTGCGAGCTGCAACGCACGCGGATCTGCGTTACCGATATCCTCACTAGCGAAGATTATAAGACGCCGGATCAAAAAACGGGGATCTTCCCCGCCCTCAAGCATGCGCAACCCGTAGTAGAGCGCTGCATCGGCATCTGAGCCACGCATACTTTTAATAAAAGCTGAGGCGATGTTGTAGTGCTCCTCTCCATCACGATCATAGGAGCTCAGTCCAGCTTGCGATAGAAAGCTACGGATCTCGTCCTCCTTAATCTCTGCCGGTAGAGACACCGCAGCACCCCCCACAGACCGCGCATCAACCAACGACTCCAAAATATTCAGTATCCGTCTGCCGTCGCCAACACTCGCCTCTTCAAGTAACTTGCGCCCACCCTCATCAAGCACACATCCGAGACAACACTCGCCACGCTCACAGACACTCCTCAGCGCCTCAGCGCCGAGCGGCTTAAGAACCACCACCCGGCAACGTGAGAGTAGCGCTGAGGTTAGGTAAAAGGAGGGGTTTTCCGTCGTAGCGCCAACGAGGGCTATCGTCCCCGCCTCTACATGTGGCAAGAAGGCGTCCTGTTGGCCCTTATTAAAGCGGTGGATCTCGTCCACAAATAATAGGGTCGGTCGGGAGAGCTCCTTCGCCCGTTCAACAACCTCACGCACATCTTTAACGCCACACAGCACGGCCGAGAGCTGCACGAACTCGCACTCGTATGAGCCTCCGATTAATTTGGCCAGGGTCGTCTTGCCCGAACCAGGGGGCCCCCACAGAATAGCGGATGGAATACGCCCCTTCCCTCCCCGTAGCTGCTTAATAAAGGTGCTATCCAAATGCTCAAGTCCAGAGAAGTCATCGAGCGTGCGCGGCCGCAACCTCTCTGCTAATGGAACCTGACTCATACCAATCCCAAGAATGAGGTGACGTATCGGTAGCCCTCCTCAAACTGCTTTAAAGAGAAGGACTCGTTAGGAGCATGTATCATATCCTCCTCCTGCCCGAATCCAACCAGGAGCGGCTGCGCCCCAGCGGTCACGGCGAGCTTAGTTACTATAGGAATGCTGGCTCCCTCCCAGATATAGACCGGCTCACGATCAAAGGCGCGTCTAAGAGCCTTACTAGCCGTTTGAATGGCTGAGCTTTTGGTCGAAAGCTGAATGGCTGGCCCACCAACGCTCTCATCATGAATCTCAACACGGGTACCCTTGGGCGCAGCGCCCTGCAGGTGCCGCACAACTGTGGCGAGGATCTCGTCTGGATCCTGTCCATCAACCAGACGCATCGAAAGCTTCGCCATGCCGTAGGCCGGAATAACGGTCTTTCCTCCGGCACCCTGATATCCTCCACCAACTCCGTTAATCTCAAGGGTTGGTCTAAATCCTCTGCGCTCAAGGGGGTGGAGTCCGTGCTCGCCCCCCTCTAGGGATACTCCAAGCATAGCCGAGATCGCATCCGTATCAATAGGCGCCTTTGCAGCAAGCTCACGGTCCTCGGCATGTGGCTCCTTAACGCCATTATAAAATCCTGGGACCGCTACCGAACCATCCGGCGCGTGTAGGCCCGCCAAGATTGAGCTAAGCGCCTGCAAGGGATTAAGTACCACGCCACCATAAACACCTGAGTGCAGATCGATCCTTGGGCCGTGCACCCGCAACTCGCAGTGGGCGATCCCACGCAACCCCATGGTTATCGTTGGAACCCCTGCCGCAATAACCCCTGTATCACATACCATTAGGATATCGGACTTAAGGGGCTCCTCCCACTGCGCAAGTCCAACGTGCATCGCCTCACTCCCACACTCCTCCTCGCCCTCTATAATAACCTTAATTGTAGGAAGATCTGCGCCCGTTACTTTAAGGGCCTCCAGCGCCTTAAGGAAGTAAAAGAGCTGGCCCTTATTATCCTGGGCTCCGCGCGCGTACATGCGCCCATCACGCAGGGTTGGCTCAAAGGGGGGAGTTATCCAGAGATTAAGGGGATCAACTGGTTGTACGTCGTAGTGACCATAAAATAAAATAACGGGCCTAGTTGGATTACCCGGCAGGACCCCATAAATAAGCGGCTTAGTATCCGAGGGCCATATCTCGGTCTTAAAGCCGAGCCCCTCTAGGTGCCTTGAGAGCCAGGCCGCGCACTCAAGGCAATCGTTATGAAAGGCCGGGTCGGCGCTAATGCTCTTAAACGCCAGGAACTCCCTCCATTCGGTGATGAAACGATCCCTGTTACTAGAGAAATAATCGAGAAAGCTTTGCATAGTAGCTCCTTGTGGCGAGGTAGTTGTTACCCCATTGTGCTACAGAAGTCGAAGTACTTGAAGAGAGCTTTTTATTCTTACACTGTTTCTATACTAAAAAAGCCGTTCTTTGCGCACATGGGCAATGAATAGAACGGTTGCGCTTGAGCACACTCAATGTCACTATACTAATGCTTATTCACCTTTTCAAAGAGCGCGCTATGAGATCATTTATTATCACCCCCCTATTGGCTATCTCCCTACTTGCTACCTCTGGCTGCTCCTGGTTCGGTTCGAGCAGTGGCGAGGGTGATGAGAACGGGCTCTCAGAGTCCGATCTCGCGGCACAACGTGAGGGACGCTTTGGCGCCGGCACGATTCCAACCGCCGAGGGCGAGGGGCTCTTCCGTGATATCCGTTTCGGGTACGATTCATATTCTGTTGAAGATGAGGGTCGCAGCGATCTAGAAGCCAACGCCCGCACCATTGGCGCTCAGTCTGGAATGGCGATTACCCTTGAGGGACACTGTGATGAGCGCGGTACCGTCGAATATAATATGGCTCTTGGAGCAGCACGCGCCAAGGCTGTAAAGAACGCCCTGGTAACCCTCGGTGTTCCATCCAACCGCGTTGAAACGATAAGCTACGGCGAGGAGATCCCCCTTGATGCTGCGCACGATGAGGCTGCCTACGCAAAGAACCGTCGCGTACACTTTTCATCTGGAGCAAGCGCTGCTGCGACTGAGACAAAAAACTCCCGTTATTAGATAAAGAAGGTCAGGCTGGCGCACTTTAAGGGCTGCTAAGGGCGTAATTCTATTAGGTAGGATCTATTACCAGCTCGCCTGCTGGCCCTGAACCAGCTGAGCGATGGCTTCAACCACCACCTCCAACTCACCCCCCTCCTCCGCACGTAACCCGAAGTACACCCCTAAGACAAAGACGCACGCTACTAGCATCAGCCTCATAGGACACTCCTGTAAAAAACCGGACAAAATCAGACAAAAAACAGGATAAAAAACCTCTCTGCACCTTTTGCGGTGCGCCATCCTGACCAGTCACTTATGCGACTAACAAAACACCCAAACGGTTGATCTGCTTACAACTCGCTCTAAGCGCCACCCTCTTCTGATTCCGGTACCCTCCTGAAAGTAGCGTCGAGATCTAGCGCCATTTGAAACGCTTACGAACGCAATAACGCGAAAATATTTAAAATCTATGCCTAAGAAACAATTTGGTTACACTTAGTCACTGATCAAGAATAGCAGCATACTATTCGCTCCCCCCTCAGTATGCACAGAGCGCATACAGATACCAGGAATAGATACATTATGAGCCAAAGAACCGAGTTCGAATCATCGCCCGATCTTAAACGCCTCTTTTTGCGCGAGCTTGAACTCTGGCGCAGGGCCACTCACCTGGGGCTTGCGGATCTAAGCCACCGTTGCGGGGTTTCGCCCTCGTATCTGGCCCATATCGGTCGCTACGGAAGGATCCCAAGCAAGCCGGTTCTAATCCTGCTAGCGCTTAACTTCGGCCTACAGGATCCACGTGAACTCTTTGAATCTGCAAAGCTCTCTGATGAGTGGCCCTTCGATGCGCCCCAGCACCTCGCTACACGTGAGCCAGACGGCAGCGGATTTCTTAGCGTTAAACTGGATATGGCTGGATTTATCGAGGCCATTAAGGGCACGATCCGAACGGAGACGCGACCACGCACTCTGCAGGTGCTACTCAACTCCCGCCCACTCCGTATCGGAATTAATCTAACGCAGCCGTGGCTCTTCGAAAAAGCGGAGGGTGGCACCCTCGACCGTACCCGTGGCTTAGTGCCGGACCTCTGCCGCATGCTGCAAACATCGCTGCAATGCAATATAGAGATGATCCCAGTTACCTTTGACCGCTATGTGGACAAGTTATGCCGGGGCGAGATAGATCTCTTTGGGCCTCTGATGGTCACCCCGCACTGTCCCTCCAATATTCTCTTCTCGGTCCCGGTTAACCGCATGGGGCTTTCAGTCCTGATGCGCACACGACCAACTCACAGCCTAGCGCAGCTTAAGCTTCCCGCCTCGCTGGATGATCTGATTAGCGAGCCGTACTCCATCGCCGTGCTGCGCGACAGCCGCGCGCACCTCTTCTGCGCTACCCGACTTAAACGCGCCGAGGAGGATATAATAGTATGTAATAGCGACGAGGAAGCCACGGACCGGGTCAGACTCAAGGGCATCTCACGCCCCGCCCATCTCTTTCTATGCAACTCAATGTCGGCGGCGCATCGTGCTAGGGAGTATCCGGGGGAGCTTAGCGCGCTCTTTACAGAGCCAGGAACGGTTCTCGACATGTGCAACAACTCATTTGCGGTTCGTCCGGATTGGCCTGAGGCTGTTACTATCGTTAACGAGGCGCTGCACTTTATCCTCGGGGCCGGTGGAGTTGCCAAACGCATCCAAGCTCTAATCGATGATGGTGCTCAGGGACTGCTTGAGGTTGTGCCGTACGGCACTGCCGTCGACAATGCTCATGACGTTGCAAGCTCGCTCAAACGGGCGCTCTCTGTTGGTGGGTAATGTGCTACTGCAGCAGCAAAACATCACTCAACGCTCGTCGCATCGCCTCAAATGTCGCCATGGTCCTCTCTTCAAAGGCCTCCGGGTCTGCTGCGGGACTCTCTAAATAGAGCACTCCTACCTTGCGTTGCTCACCGAGTGCTCTGTATATGCCAGCTAGCGCCTCAGCCGAGAGCTCATCTTTAAGTTCGATTATCGGCTCTAATTTTAAAAGCGCTGCAACCGCCTTATCTCTTGGATCGAGCTCGATATCGTAGGTCGAGCGCAGATTTACCGTTCCTATAACCGTTCTAGGTTTTAAACTATTAGTGCTTGGATCAATTACAAAGACACAGCCACCGGTAAATCCAGCCTGTGGGATGATCTTCTTAATAAGATTCTCGACCGCAAGTTTACTGACAGCCTCCCCATCAAAGCCCGCGTATAGCTCCCGTAGCGCCTCCTGAACGTGCCGTGGGCATTTACGCAGCAACTTGTCGTCGACTACCCGCGCAATATTCTTATGAACCTTAATGTTGCGCTGTGGATCAAAGGATTTAATCTCTCCAAAGGTGGTCGGCAGACTCTTTTCATAGCTCTTTGACTGCTCCTGCGCACGATCCTTCACGAGTTGAATCGCATTCTCTCCGACCGTTTCGGCTAAAAATTTCTGTGCTACCTCCCAATCGTTCTCGGCCGATGGATAGGTTTCCGGATGCTCTGCGCGCGCTAGCGCCTCGCCGATCTCACACAGGTCATCATATATGTTCCACTGCTGCTCAATCTGCTCGACCTGTGGGTCGGACTCTCCGGTCTCGGGCCGCATGATCCGAATTGCAAGCAACGTTGGTGTAAATCCGAGCTCCTTAGAGAGCTCCTCATCGAGGTTTTGTCCTAGCTCAAGCCTTTCGAGCACCCTTGAATACAGGGTAGGATAGTTCCACGCGATCAGGTTCAAACCGATCTCACGCACTACTCCACGAGCAAATCCCATATCCGGATCGAGGTTCTTCTTTTCGCTCAAAATTGAGGCTGTCGATGCGCTGATCGCCGTCTCCCTAAGACGCGAGATCTGAAACGGCTCGCTCCAAGAGAGAGAATGGATTGCTGGTAGCCTCTGATCGACTGAGAGCAGTCGACCGATACGCTCGGGGCCGGCCCATTTAATGATCTCAATCGGGTTGTGCAGGGTAGCTGCTGGAATACCCTCTGCCTGACCGATCTGAATGAGATCCTTAACTACCAACGTAAAGAGCGCAAAGTCGCTCTTTAGGTCTTTAAGCAGCTCACTAGGATTGCGTTCATAATCTCCGCACTCAAACCGTTTGCGGATCGCTAGCAGCACATCCTGATTAATCGGGAACCAAGGCTTCAGGACATGTTGAAGCGCCCGATCTATTCTGCGTTCAGATGCGTCAGCTTTGAATCTTGAACTCATGCAACCCTGCTAATACCAATTAGCCCCATACCCTAAGGTCGACAGACTGGGCGGCCAACTTAAGGCTCTGGTGTCAACAGAGAGACCCTCTTACAGCCACATTAAAACCAGCCCCATACAAATACAGGCACTTACAGAAACAATAGGAGCATCTGGCATGATTTTGCCCATTTGATTGAATCAATTGGTTATAGGTATAATAGCCGAGCTTATGGATGAAAAACTGATCGATTCCCTTAAACTACCCGAAGATCTGCGCTCCCTTTCAATTGAGGAGCTACAGCAAGTTGCCGCAGAGCTCCGTAACGAGCTGATCGACACCGTAAGTGAATCTGGGGGCCACTTCGCATCGAGCCTGGGCGCTACCGAGATAACTGTAGCGCTGCACCATGTTTTTGATACCCCGCACGACAGATTAATCTGGGACGTTGGGCACCAGGCCTATATCCACAAGATGGTAACGGGTCGCCGTAATAAAATGGGCTCAATTCGCACGATGAACGGCCTCTCAGGATTCCTTAAGCGCTCTGAAAGCCCCTTCGACGCCTTCGGTGCTGGACATGCTGGAACCAGCATCTCGGCTGCGGTTGGAATGCGCCTTGCGCTCGATAGACTTGCGCCAGAACGTTTCGTAACTGCGATTATCGGAGATGGCTCGCTCACCTCAGGCATGGCGTTTGAAGCGCTTAATCATGCCGGCGACCTAGGTCTTAAGCGTCTAATAGTGGTGCTTAACGACAACGAGATGTCGATCTCTAAGAACGTTGGCGCACTAAGTTGGCTCTTCTCGCGCACCGTAACGGGCGAAGCTACCTCGCGCGCGCGCAGCAAGTTCAAGGATCTTTATAAGCGCGGCTATGTGCCGGAGCTGCTTTATAAGGCGATGGATCGCGCTGAGGAGGCCACGCAGGGCTTCTTCTCAACCCCGGCCATGCTCTTTGAGGCCTTCGGCTTTCGTTATATCGGACCGCTCGATGGTCACGATCTTCCGGCTCTTATTCAGGCCCTTAATAACGCAAAGCGGCAGGATATTCCCGTCCTTATTCACTGTCGCACCGTTAAGGGCAAGGGCTACGAACCGGCCGAGGAGGATCCGATCCTGTGGCACGGGGTTACGCCCTTCGATCGTCAGAAGGGAGAATTCAAGGGTGGGCAGCTTCCAGCTAACACGACACCTCCTAAGAAGCTTCCCTCCTACACCGGCATCTTTGCAGAGACCGTGACCAAGTTAGCCAGGGAGGATAAGCGTATTATCGCCGTAACAGCGGCGATGCTAGGCGGCACCGGGCTCGATAAGATGCAGGCCGAACTTCCCGATCAGGTCTTTGATGTCGGCATTTGCGAGCAACACGCGGTCACCTACGCCGCAGGGCTCGCCTGTGAGGGACTTAAGCCCATAGCTGCAATCTACTCAACGTTTTTGCAGCGCGCCTACGATCAGGTTGTGCACGATGTTTGTATTCAGAAGCTACCGGTTACGTTTGCGATCGATCGCGGCGGAGTTGTAGGAAACGATGGCGAGACGCACCAGGGGGTCTACGATATCGCTTATCTGCGCACCGTTCCGCACATTACGATCATGTCACCAAAGGATGAGAACGAGCTGCGCCATATGCTCTATACGGCGGTAACGTTAAACGCTCCGGTTGCGGTGCGTTATCCACGCGGTAATGGAGTAGGTGTAGAGTTAGATGAGCAGCTACAAAAGCTCCCGATCGGCAAGGGCGAGATCCTACGCAGGGGCCAGGATGCCCTCATCGTAGCTTTCGGTCCTATTATTCAGAATGCGCTGCAAGCCGCTGATAAACTCGCCGCCGAACATAAGATTACTACTACGGTTATTAATGCTCGCTTTGTAAAGCCGCTCGACACGGAGCTACTCGCGGCAGAGCTGCCGAAATACTCAGTGCTCTGTACCATTGAGGACCACTCTCTTAACGGTGGCTTTGGATCAGCCGTTGTAGAGTTCGCAAACGATCAGAACATTGCTTTACGGGCGCCGATCAAACGCTTCGGAATCGGAGATAGCTTCGTACCTCATGCTACACAGAGCGAGCAGTATGCCATGCACGGCTACGATACTAAGAGCATTTTAGCCTATATCCTAGAGAGCGCGCAGGCACTTAGAAAGGTGGCCTAAGAAGCACGGAAGGCTGTAATGCCTACCTGACCTAAATTTATACAATGTATTGATTACAAACAGCTGAGTAGGCCTAAAACCCCCATATTTTAAGGGGTTAGTAGCGGCATATCTTATGCTGTATCCCTATATAAACCTGAAGCAACTTGAGCTGTACTACGGATAAGTGGTTGAGCACCCATTCTGTAAGCAAGATTAGCTCAGATGGTAGTTGCCTCACTTTTGGGAGTACGGATATGAATTTGTCACATGGTGGTGATTTTACAAAAAGCCTACTTAGTCTGCAGCTGCAGCTAAAAACGCTACTTGAGGGCGTTGGTGGCGAGGAGACAGCAACGCTGCTTGATGCGTTAGCGCAGTTAAGTCAGAGTGAGCGCTCTATCGCTATACCACTACTCTCGCAAACTATAAAAAAAATAGCACTGGGTGAGCAAAGACTGATGTCAGCAGAGGACCAGGAGCTCAAAAACTTCGAGGACTCCCTCTTCGAGAGCGTGCTTACGGCTTTGGGCGGCGCGGCTAACGATGCCGATCTATCAAAGGAGAGCGCACACAAACTTGCAGTCGTTCCAGGTGGCAAAGCTACAACGGAGCGCGTCATATTTAAGAAGCCGATCCGTGTACCAGCCCTGATCGATCTAGCCAAAGAGCGCGAGAGCAGAAAGCAACGCAACTCAACCCCCGGATAGGCGCCCGTATACAACTGGCCACGAAAAAGATCTCCAACCTGAGCATTGATACCTAGCCACTCTGGGGAACGGCGCCCCCAGCGCTTCGCCATATCGCTATTTTGCGGTAGCTTCTGACTTTTTAACCAATTCAAGCCTGACCGATCTCACATTAGGATCGATAAAGGTCAGATTTCCTGGGAGACGATTACTGCCTATGGGGATATCTACTGGCTCTTTTTGAAGGGCCGCGATTGCATCCCTACCCTCTCTGCTATCCAAAAACCGTCCCAACGTTTCTCCGTTAACCTCTCTAGGAACCACAGGTAGTGGGGTATTTGTGCTTGGCATCGTATCAGTCCCTATGTAGATACGAAGCCTAAGTTCCATTCCATCCGGAAGTTTGCGGTCCGGACTTATTTTATCGGTCGCCATTACTAATACATTAAGCGCTCCACCCCTCGAGATAGCTCCCCTGTATTCCCCCACTCCTATCTCCTGCCCACGGTCGCCGTAAAATTTTGCGCTATATGGCATTCCATTAATCTCAGTCAGGGTTTGTTGAGTAGGCTTGGGGGGCTCTGCGCTAACCATGCTATTTGCAGTAGAGCAAACCAGCACCCCCGTTAAGGCCTTTAAAAAATCCCGCCGATCCACCATAGCAGGTAGTGCGGCTTTCTTTAAATCAACCGCATCAGTCTGCCTATCGAGTGTTGTACTGAGGTTGTTATTTGCGACTGGCCTTGGCTGACTTAGCATACGATTATATCCAAAAATATAGACTGAATAGATTATGGGGGCTGGCTACCGCAGTGTAACATAAGCTTACCACCTTAATCAGAGAAACGACTCAAACACCCCTAAACCGACAGATCCTCGGTGCCCTCGGCGATTACCCCATATGAAACGGGGCGTTATCAAGGAGCCGGACACCCTCAACCCGTGCAACCACCAAGATACGACACCTGCCGTTAACGGTTTCTAGGGGTTCAAGCGAGAGCTCATTCACCAGGCTCACGTAATCAATCTCAGGGTTAGGCATGCTATTAATAATCTCGTTAGTTACGATCCCCTCAAGGGTTCTGGCGCAGCGCTCGCCTGCGCTAAAGCTGTGCTGCGCTGCAAAGAGTCCACGACTAATAGCTAGCGCCTGACGACGCCCCTCGGGCGAGAGCCGCGCATTACGGGAGCTTAACGCCAAGCCATCGCTATCACGCACAAGTGCTCCCCGTACGATCTCGATATCCATCTTAAGGTCCCCTACCATACGCTCAATTAAACTGAGCTGTTGGAAATCCTTCTCGCCAAAGATAGCCACGTCAGGCTGTACGGCGTTAAAGAGGATAGTTACCACCGAGGCAACGCCGGTAAAGTGTCCAGCACGGAGCGCACCCTCAAAGGGTTTTGATATCTCGTTGACAGAGACCGTCGTCTGGTAGCCGCCGGCGTAGATCTCGGCTACACTCGGAGCAAAGAGCAGATCTACCCCCTCTTTTTCTAGCAGCTCAGCATCCCGATCAATATTGATAAGGTATGCCTGGTAGTCCTTAGGATCATTAAACTGGGTGGGATTTACGAACACCGAGCATACCCGTAGATCGCAGTGCTCCTTTAAGGTATGGGCAAGCGAGAGGTGCCCAGCATGCAATGCCCCCATGGTCGGAACGAATCCGATCCTCTTCCCAGCTCGTCTAAGCGGTTTCAGGATGCTTCTTAGCTCTATAATACTGTCACATCGCTTCATATAGGATCCCCTCGCACTAGCCTGCTTTGTTTGTTAGAGTGTAGCATTACAGACTTAAAAACTGAAAACGACCCTTAATGCGCCATACCATCCCTGCCCTAATAAGCCAAAGAATGCAGCATCTAGTACTTGCCTGCGCACTTGCTGCCCTTAATGGATGTTTTCTATGGTCCGATTCATCCTCTACTGATAACGAAGCAACAGAGGAGGAACAACCAGCAAAGGAGCTGAAACCTGCTGGCGCGGCGCTCTCAACCGAGGCTCCTGAACCGGAACTTATTCGACTCTCGAAACGGCTGTATCAGTCAGGTATGTACTCCATAGCGCAGGACTCCCTTAACTCACTTAAGGATCGCTATCCACTCGGGGCCTACGGCTCATTTGCTGCTATTAAGGCCGCCGATGCCTACTACTATAACCGTGAGTTCGATAAGGCTGGTAAAAACTACGAGGATTTTCTGAAGGACTATCCCGGAAGCGCAGATGCCCCCTACGTTAAGTTACAAGCGGCACGGAGTCATCTCGTCTCAGCTCAGGGTACCGGCCGAGATCGTCAACCACTTGAGCGCGCGCTGGCGCTCTTTGATGAGCTAATTAGTGAGTTTCCCGGAACCCCCTACGCAGTAATAGCAGCGAGTGAGCGCACTCCGGCGCTGAATGATCTGATTAGTTACGATCAGTTTATCATCGCTTTCTACGAAAAGCGTGGAAATAGCGCCGCCGTTACCGCACGCAAGAAGCTCTTTCAGGAGCGCTGGGGCGCGCGTATGAATGCTGGCGAGCTCTTACCAACCTTGGAGAATATCCCCCTTAAGCCGTTACCAGATATAGTGCCGCTTGAGATGGAGCCCGAAAACAGTCAGGCGCTCGCTGATTCCCTCTCTGATTCCCCCTTGGGTCTAGCCCCGCCTCAGGCTACGCAGGAGGAGATAAACCCAGAGCTTATCACCATTAAGAGCGTGGCTTGCCATACTGAGGAAGTCCCCTTCGCCATGCTTGAGCTTAGTCGCTTTCCAGAGATCTTCTCACTTGGCCATGTGGCCGAAACCCTCCATCCAACAGCAGGGATAGTAGAGGTTGCGGGGCTCCTTGTTCGGGCAACCCAACCGGCCTTTAACTGTTTTGAGGAGAACGACCTCCTTATCACCAGCACCGGCGTACTTCAGATCAGGAGCACAGAGCCCCTAATCCTAACAACCCTCGACAACCCCAAGCGCATCTTACTCACGAAGGTTAGGTAGCAGCCGGCATAATTTGCCCCTACCCCATAGATTCGGGCTGGATGACTGGGTTTTTGCTCCCTACCTGCAAATATCAACAACTTAGAACATCGTTACCTCATCTTATCGTGGATGGGCTAGGAGGATTTTGGCCGCAGGCCCTACCGAAGCCCCGTCCCTTGCTCTCTGTTTGTTTGGAGGCTTGGGTGGTAACTAACCATATGAAGGTTTTAAAACTCTAGGGCGTAAACTGTGAACCTCTCCTTGTCGCTACAATCGTTTAAGGGACTCGACTACAACACAGTCGTAGCACGCCTTATGCGCCGGCAGAATATCGCTCTGCTCGTTCGGATGGTGCGCCTTACATCTGGCGGCTGCATTGCGTCTGCTATACTCGCTACCATTTTCGTCCTCGCTCAAAGCACGATGAATCGCAAGGCGATCGAGGGGGAGCTCGCAAATAAGATCCAAACTATCAGGAGCGCTATGCAGAATCCTGATAAGCCCTCTATTGAAAGCCCTAAGGATTGGGAGATCGTATCTAAGTTTACTTCCTTTGGCCCACTCGGAATTCGCTCTACCTCTCAACCATCGCAAGCACCTACCCCTAGCTCTCCTCTTTCACTAACCCTGGTCGGCACCTTTCTCGCAAGCGGACAGGAGCCGTATGCCATTATTGAAGATAAGAAGAAGCAGGACCAGGATATGTTCGTGCTAAATCAATCCGTATTTGGACAGGCGACCCTTAAGAAGATCTTTCAGGACCGCGTTGAGGTGGAGCGCGCAGGAAAGATTGAGGTACTAAAACTTGATGACTTCGGTGGTAGCGCATCTCCGTCTGGTTCGGGTGTGCTAGCAGATGGTGATGACTTTGTGATTGAAGAGGCCGAGCTCGATAAGGGCCTTGAGAACCTGCCGATGCTGCTGACTCAGGCGCGCGCAGTTCCGTACTTCAAGGATGGTCGCTCAATCGGACTCCGTCTCTTTGCAATCAAAACAGGGAGCCTCTACGAGAAGATCGGCCTGAAGAACGGAGATATTCTGAAATCTCTCAACGGAACGGGGCTGGGGGATATATCACAAGCTCTAAAACTTTTTGAGCAGTTAAAACAGGAGCGCTCAATCAACTTAGTTCTTGAGCGAGATAAGCAGGACCGAGAGTTTAAGTATACGATAAGGTAACAGATGAACGCGCGCCAGACCCTCCTACCCATCGCTATTTTAAGCCTATACCTTGGTGCGTGCACACCATTAGCATATGCGCAAGCACGCCCAGCTCAACCTGGACAGCCACAGGGGGACAAGGCTAACGAGCAGGAGTACGGCAAGGACTCGAACACTGAGATTAACGTCAAGAACGCCGACATCGCCGCTATCGTTCGGATCTTTTCCCGCAAGACAAAACGCAACTATATTTTAGATGAGAAGGTGCGCGGCAAGGTGTCGATCTACCTACCCGGGAAGGTCTCCTCAGACGAGGCGCTCCGCATCCTAGATTCCGTCCTCGCTCTAAAGGGATTTACCTCAGTTCCTATCGGCGAAAATCTCTGGAAGATCGTACCATCCAAGGAGGCGCGCCAATCGACCATCCCGACCCTAACAGAGAGCCGAACCGATACCCCTTCATCTGCTGTTGTTACACGACTGCTTAGTTTGAAGTACGTTAACGCGCAGGACATTCAGCAGATCCTAGCTCAGCTTGTCTCCGCCGATGGACTAGTTAATGCCTATACCGGCACTAATTCTCTAATCGTCATAGATTCAGAGGATAATATTCAGCGCCTCGTTAATATCGTTAATGAGCTCGATGTGCCGTTCTCTAACCGCGAGATGACTATTATACCGGTAAAACACGCCGACGTGGAGGATATCGCGCAGAAGCTAGCCGATATTATGGGCGATGGTGCTAAGAAGGCCAGTAGCGGCGCGGACCAAGTTCGAGCCAGTATCGGAGACCCAGCTCAGGCCAACGCTGGCGCATTGCCCATACGAGCCGGTGGAAAGACAGTTTCAGCTCGTGGCCTTGAGCCTAAGATTATTCCAGACCAGAGAACAAATGCAATCATAGTAGTTGCAGACGACGATACAACGGCCCGCATCCGCGCCCTGATCTCGCAGCTCGATAGTAAGATCGATCTCTCTGGAAATAAGTTCTATGTCTACCGTTGCCAACACGCTAACGCAGAGGAGCTAGCTCAGGTGCTCTCCGGTTTGGTTGGAGGGGGCGGCGGCGCCTCACCACTGGCTGGGGGCAGCTCGAAGTCCTCTGGCACAGGGTTAGGTGGCAGTGGCACAAACGGTAACACCTCTAGCCCAGGAAATCAGGGTGGGGTCTCTGGGTCAGGTACTAGCAAATCGAAGCGTTCTGCTAAGGGTTCCGGAGGTTCCGGCGCTCCCGTCACAGCGCAACTCGGCGAGAACATATCGATCACAGCAGACCCTGCAACGAACTCCCTGATCGTCGCTGCTAGCAAGCCTGACTACGAAAAGATTCGTGGACTCCTTTCCCAGATCGATGTGAAGCGTCGACAGGCGCTGGTAGAGGCAACCTTGCTTGAGGTCTCAATCGATAACTTCATGCGAGCCAGTGCCGGTTTTCTTGCCTCAGGTGGTGGTGCCGATGGTGGTGTGCTCGCTCGCAGTGATTTTGCGCCAGCTTCGGGTAGTTTAAGCACACTCTTTTCGAACCCTCAGAACCTGCAAGGCTTTACCCTGGCAGCGGCGAGCGCTGGATCGCTTACCCTACCGGGCGGTATCACCATCCCGACCCAGTCCCTGCTGATCTCAGCAGCACAGAATAGCAATAACGTAAACGTGCTGAGTGCCCCAACCATCCTCGCTACTGACAACGAAGAGGCGCAGATAGTAGTCGGCCAAAACGTGCCGTTTTTGGCGAGCACCTCGACCAATCAAACCAACCTGAATAACACCTTTAACCAGGTCAATCGACAGGACGTTGGTATTACTCTACGCATCACCCCTCAGATTAGCTCGCGTGACTACGTAACGTTAAACGTATTCACAGAGGTGTCGGCGGTTGTGCCTTCAACGCTTAACTCAGCCCTTGGACCAACGACCACCAAACGTCAGAGCGAAACAACCATCATCGCAAAGGATGGTCAGATGATCGTTACCGGGGGGCTGATCTCAGATGACGTCTCTGAAAGTGATGATGGCGTCCCCTACTTTAAGGATATCCCGATCATCGGTCACGCCTTTAAGGCCAACTCACAGGCCCGTCTGCAGAAGAACCTCCTGATCTTCCTGACTCCACGGATCATTAAGGATCAGTACGATGCACGCGATGCGACCCTTGAGAGTCGCGATCGTATGGAGGATGTAATAGCCACCTATGACGTAGCACCCCGAAGGCTAAACGTGCTGAAGAATGACCGCATCGATCAGGTCGCAGAGACGCTGCCCTACGAGGGACCAAAGCCCGGTACCGTTCTAGCGCCCGCACGGGCTCAAAAGACCGCGAAAAGCAACCCTGAGCGTGTGCAATCAGCTCCTACGATAGTATTGGATGGCTCGCGGGGCGGTACCCTCAAACTTGAGTTACCTAATTCAAAGCAGGAGGACTCAGTGCTTGACCTTAATGCTGTCGGCACCTCTAACGAACCTCTGGCGTCTATTAAGAGCAGTGCAGTTCAAGCAGCCATACAACCCCAAGTAGCCGGCACCTACGTTACGATTGAGCTAACTCGCAAGGAGGACTTTATCAAGGAGTTGCCGTTCCTTAATGGCACGCTCTCAAGGGTGGCTGGTATTATGCTGCCTGCTGAGAGCTCCCAAGCCGCCGCCACTTTCTTTAAGCCCGGTCAGAGCTACTTATATCTCTGGGACGGAGAAAGGATCCCAGTCACGGTTAAAAAGGTCTTTAGCTCCTTTCCTAGTTACCGTGCCGGAGCAGCTGCCATACCAAAGAGCTGGCATACCCTATCCCCATACGAGACAATGAATCTAGGTAAGGGTCCCTGGTTACAAGGCGCTACACGATGAGCTCAACTCCACCACCTGCCACAGGAGCTACGATCCCAGGCAGTAGCATCATCGGCTCGCAAGGTCGGGTCATGGCGCAACTGCTCGGCCTGCAATACACCGAACGGTTGCCGGAGCCCGCTCCGCCCCGTGATCCAGCGCGTGGCGACTTCGACAGAATTGCAGGCTCGTGGGGACGTCAATTTCTTACTGTGCCGATTGGGGGTAATGAAAAATCCGTACTCGTAGCCACCGCAGATCCCTTGAACGTAGAGGCCATTGAGCAGCTTAGGATCTGCTATGAGCGGCCAATTCAGGTGATCGTCTCCTCACCTGAAGAGATTACCAAGGCGATTAACTCGATTCGCACTAGCCTGATGAGCGATCGCTCTAGCAACCTTTCAAATTCCAACAATAAGGATGATCCGGATGATCTCACCAATCAACTTAAAATAGATGTAACCGATTCAGGCGATGATGATGCGCCGATTATCCGTTACGTTAACGCGATTATCTTCAAAGCCAGCTCTGAGCGTGCTTCGGACGTACATATCGAGTCCTTTGAAGAGAAACTCAAGGTGCGCTTTAGGGTTGATGGTGTGCTCTACGATGTTGCAACTGAAGAGAAGACCTTTCAGCCCGCGATTATCTCGCGCATTAAGGTTATGGCGGGGCTCAATATCGCAGAAAAGCGTCTACCGCAGGACGGTCGTATCGGTCTTAAGATCGCCGGCAAGGAGGTTGATATCCGAGTATCGACCGTTCCGACACAGTTCGGAGAGCGGATAGTGCTGCGTCTTCTCGACAAGACCGGCTCTGTACTCGATCTAGAACAACTCGGAATCGAGAAACTTAACCTTGAGAAGCTCAAGCGACTCCTCAACAAGCCAAATGGTATCGTCTTAGTTACCGGACCAACCGGTTCGGGAAAGACCACTACGCTCTACTCCTGCCTGACTAGCATCAATAAACCGGACCTCAATATTTTGACCGTAGAGGACCCGATCGAGTATCAACTCGACGGCATTGGTCAGATGCAGGTCAGCCCAAAGATCAACTTTACATTCGCCAACGGTTTACGTGCGATCCTCCGTCAGGATCCGGATGTGGTGATGGTGGGTGAGATTCGAGATACTGAAACAGCAGAGATCGCCATTCAAGCCTCTCTAACAGGCCACCTTGTACTCTCGACGTTACATACAAACGATTCGGCAGGCGCCATATCTCGGCTGCTTGATATGGGGGTCGAGCCATTCCTAGTTTCATCCAGCTTACTTGCCGTGGTCGCACAACGTCTAGTGCGCAGACTGTGCAAGCATTGTCGGGTTCCTTATGAGATCTCGGATGCTGAATTGCGCGAGCTCTCTCTAAATCCTGCCGCAATCAAGGTCCGTCAAGCTTTTCGACCCGGTAGTGATAGCTGTCCACACTGTCTGGGTAGCGGCTACTCAGGTAGACTAGGTATTCACGAGGTCTTGATAATCGACGACGAGGTTCGCTCAAATATTCTACAACGAGCCGATTCGAATACGATCAAAAATTCCGCTATAAGGCGCGGCTTTGCAACCCTACGTGCTGACGGTGGACTGAAGGTTCTAGCAGGAGTTACCTCGGTAGAAGAGGTGTTATTAGCAAGTCATGATGATGTAGTCTAGCGATGGACACACCGATAATAGGCTCACAGCATGCCGGTATTTGAATACGTAGCGCTCAACTCATCAGGTAAAAAAGTCAAGGGCACACTTGAGGCCGATAGCATTCGCACTGCGCGCCAAAAGTTACGTGGACAGAACGTCTTTCCAACCGAGATTAAGGAAGGACTGGAGGCCGCGAAGAACAAAACTCAGGACGTTAAACGATTCCTAAAGGGCGATCGTGTGTCGCTTAAAGAGCTGACGCTAGCCACCCGTCTGCTCGCCACCCTGTTAAACGCCGGATTACCCCTTGTAGGGGCGCTGCTTGCGCTCTCAGACCAGGTTGAATCCTCCGTCTTAAAGCGCATCATCGTTGACATTAAGGAGCGCGTTGAGCAGGGCTCCTCGCTCGCCAAGGCGCTCGGCTCTTACCAGAAGGTTTTTCCCCGTCTCTATATTAATATGGTGACCTCGGGCGAGGCCTCTGGAACGCTCGATACGGTGCTCGAGAACCTCTCTGAATACTATGAGGCGCAGATCGAACTACGGAGAAAGATATTTTCTGCCCTTACCTATCCGACCCTGATGTTTGCCTTCTGTACACTTGTGGTTATCGGACTGGTGACCTTTGTTGTGCCGGGAATCGTTGAGATCTTTGTTAAGCAGAAAATTGAGCTGCCCTTACCAACGCGCGCTGTTATGGGGCTCTCGCACTTTATAACGGGATACTGGTGGCTGATCCTGGCTGCTATCTTCACTATCAGCACCACTATCAAACGCTACTATAGCTCTGATGCGGGTCGTGCAACCGTAGATCGGCTTGCCCTGACCCTGCCCCTCTATGCAAGCATGTATAAGAAGATCGCTACGGCTAGGATAGCTTCGACCCTCGGCACGCTTCTCAGCGGTGGTGTAGAGCTTCTGACCGCGCTCGATATCGTTAAGAACATCGTCGGGAACGTCCATATGCGACGCGCTTTGGAGGATGCTCGCGACGGGGTGCGCGAGGGGCGTAGCCTAGCCAAGGAGCTCTCAAAGAGCGGCTACTTTCCTAGCCTACTCTCGCAAATGGTGGCGATCGGAGAGCAGAGCGGCAAATTAGAGAGCATGCTTAGTAAGGCCAGTAAAACCTTCTCAGGTGAGGTAAACTCAGCCATCTCAGGATTAACCTCCCTAATTGAACCGGTTATGATCATAGTTCTCGGTGGGGTCGTATTCTCTATAGTAATAGCTATTCTACTGCCGATGACCAAGTTAATGCAGATGGTTGGGCCGAGTTAATGGGCTACCCATAAAGCAGGGTTTTATCAGTTGCGCTACCCTCCGTATCATGGGAAAGATCTATATTATGAATAAATCACTATCACCCTCCAACAAGGCAGAGCAGCGTAAAGATCGATCTAGATTCGAGCGCGGCTTAACCTTAATAGAGATCATCATTGTATTGGTAATCCTCTCGGTCGTGATGGGATTTCTCTTTAAAAGCATCTTCTCTACTGGACAACAGGCTAAGGCCGGGCTCTCCAAGACCATACTAACCAGTTTAAAGGGGCCGATCTTCATATTCCAGATGAAGAACAACTCCCTGCCAGCCGATCTTAAAGCGGCCGAGACTACGGATAACAACGACGCATGGGGAAACCCGATTCAGTACCGCGTCCTTGATAACGGCAGATCCTATGAGCTCAAATCACTTGGAGCTGATGGACGTGATGGTGGCGCGGGAGCCGATGCGGATATCCTCGTCACCGGCCCATAGTAATGGCTAGGTATACCAGAGATAGAAAGAGTCAGAGCGGCTTTACGTTAGCGGAGCTGATAATGGTTATCGTCATTATGGGGCTTGCTCTGGGCCTGGTGTCGATGCGTCTCGGCGTAATTGATTTCTGGCGCGAACGTTCAGCCTTTCGCAAGTTGACCGATACTATCGTATTTCTCAACAATCAGGCGGTCATGGATCAATCCTTTTACCGTATGGAGTTTGACCTAGAGAAACGTGCGTATAGAATCGGGGTGCTGCGCCCGGACGATCTGATCTCTCCGAGCGCTAGCGGCCAGAACCTCCCTCCCCTGGCGCTTGAGCTCGCTTCAATCTTGAGTCCAAGTATAAATAGCGACTCAACCATGATCCCACCCCCATCTTTTCCATCATTAGCTGAGCTGATTCAATTACCTGGGCAGATGTACTTTGAAGATATAGTTACTCCACGTGGCAAAGCTATTAAGGATGAGAAACACGACAATCCATTCCTGCTCTTCTCTCCGCGCGGAGCCTCGGAGTTCGGCGTTATTCATCTGCGCATGAGTGAGGGTCAGCCATTTACGATCCTTATTAATCCCTGGACCGGACTGGCTGAGGTGTTTCCAGAATATAAGGAGTTTCAGTACACCCTTGGAAAGAAGGAGAAAAACTAGTGCGGCGAGGGAACCACCAGCGGGGCTTTACCTTTGTAGAGATAATCATCGCGCTCTCGTTGCTGGCTATCGCAGCGGGGCTCCTGATTGGGCTGCAGAGCGCCGCTGTTCAACGCACCTTGCGCGATCGTAGTGCACAACAGGCCATGCTCGCCGCGCGTCGTATTATGGCCTCCATTGAAGCAAATGCTGACAAGCTCCAGATAAGCGATCAGAATAACGAACCGCTATCTGCTGTATTGCAAACGCTTGGGGCTCCTGCGCCAAGCGCCGCGGATGATCAGCAAGAACTAGATAATCTACGCATCTCACTACAGTTCGTTGATTGGGATCTGCCCCTTGAAAATATCGAAAATCCGGCGATGCGTAAGGTTATCCTGACGATCTCCTGGAGTGACTCCCCTCAGGACTCCTTTAAGATCGATTATCTTATGGCAAGCGGCCCAAAAGAGGACGCCTAGTGTCTTATTTACCCGAACAACCTATAAGAAAGCGCCCGCGCTCCTCTAGCCAGTCAGGCCTTACGTTACTTGAGGTTATCTTGGCCATTAGTATCTTGGCCATTATGATGTCACTTAACTATCGCATCCTGGTTGGGATCGTTCAGGCAAAAACGGCGATAGACGATAAACGTGAGGGCATGTTTATCGCCAACTCCGTACTGACCCGCATCTCGCGTGAGCTGCAGCTTGCAACTATCGATGGGGGTCTTTTACCCGCGTGTGATTCGGCAGGTGCGCTCTCAACACAACCGCCAGGCGGGTCGGGAGCAGGAGCTGCTGTACGGCAGGTGTTTAAGGGCGAGCAGGGCTCCGCCGGAGGTGCTCAGGGCGGTGGCGCTAGCCTGACCTTTCTCGCTAAAGAGGGTGGGCAGTATATTCCAGACGGCGGCACGCACTCCGGAGTAGTTCAGATTACCTACAGGGTTGAACCTGATCCGGATCAAAAAGGTGAGAAAAATCCAACCCTCCTCCTGGTGCGAGATGAAGTCCCATACGGGAAAAACGTGCAGCGTGCCTGTGCTAACGCTATTCATTTTCCGATCACCAAGAACCTTGTCTCACTTGAGTTCCAATATTTCGATAAAAAGACCGAGGAGTGGAGCGCCGAGTGGAGCGAGGGCAAAACGGTTAGTCCACCAGCTATCGTGCAGTTTAAGATAAATCTTCGTACTCCGGAGGGAAACTTAGAGAGCTATACCTCGGCGGTTTCGATCAGATCGGAGAAGCAAACCCCTTAAGGCCTTTAACTTTCAGCAGCTCAAAGTTATAGTACATGCACCATGAACGCCTTTTCATTCCTTACACGCGCGGCTGATCTATGGCCTACCTCGCCTGCCATTATTTCGCCTTCTGGCAGGCTCTCCTTTGAAGAGCTGCACTTTCAAGCGGAGCTACTAAAAGCCGCGCTCTTTAAGGCTGGAATACGCCCCGGCATGGGGCTTGGCCTGATAGCTCAGAACGGCCCAGATTTTATCGTGGGGCTTTTTGCAGGACTCGCCTGTGGTGCAGTTGTTATGCCTATTTCGCATAACCTTAAGGAGCAGGAGCTGTGCAGAATCCTTGAACTAGTTCCAATGGCCGGCATCCTGCATGACGGCTCCCTGCAACATACGCTTAAAAATGTGCAGCTGCGATCAGAGGGTCGCTTTCAGATCGCCATGCGCCCAAAAGAGCAGCAACTACGGGTAGCGTGTGGTGTGCCAAATGCCGCCGTAATACGGTTTACCTCCGGAACGACCGGAACATCAAAGGGGGTAGTTCTCTCGCACGCTTCAGTTTTTGAACGCTCCGAAGCTGCCAGAGCGGGACAGCAGTTAAACGCCGGGGATAAGGTGCTGTGGGTGCTTCCGATGGCGTACCACTTTATAGTCTCGATCCTAACCTATGTGCGCTACGGAATAACGGTTGTTCTTCCGAATGATGATTCACCTAGCGCCATCTTAGAGAGCGCCGAGCAGCACCAGGCCGATCTACTCTATGCCTCACCCACACTTATTCAGGAGCTCGCTAGCGATGAAAGCTCACTCTCATTTCCAAGCACGACCCGCATCATCTCAACCTCCTCGGGGCTCCATCCTGAACACGCAGAAAGGTTCGAGCGGCGCTTTAACCACAAAGTTTGTCAGCTATATGGATTGATAGAGATAGGACTCCCAATTGGCACAGCTCAGTCGGGCTCTACTAGCCATAATTCGGATAGCACTAAGATCGGCTCGGCTCTGCCCCAGTACGAGGTTGCGATCCTAGATGATACTGGCTGTGAGCTACCTCCCAATCACCTTGGAAGCCTAGCTGTGCGTGGCCCAGGGATGTTCGATGCATATCTCGCACCGTATCGCCCAGTAAGCGATGTGCTAGTAAACGGCTGGTTTATTACGGGGGATCTTGCAATTCAGGATTACCAGGGAAGGATCTCAGTTTGCGGCCGAGAGAAGTCAGTTATCAACGTTGCGGGACATAAGGTATTTCCAGAGGAGATTGAGGGGGTGCTTAACTCATTTCCGGGTGTGCAGGCATCGCGCGTATACGGAGTAGAGCGTCCCGAAACTGGCGAGAGGGTTATTGCAGAGGTCGTACCTCAATCCGGTATAAAACTAGATATTAGTGCTCTAAGAACCTATTCATCTGAACGGCTCTCTACGTACAAGATTCCAACTCAGATACAACTTGTATCTGCTATTCAGATGACCGCTAGCGGTAAGATCCTTAGGGCTGCCTAAGGTCAGCGCCCTAGGGTTTATTTGGGTGAAAGCGGAATAGGCTTTGACAACCAGGCCCCAGATATTACGTGCCCATCGTACAACGAGATACCAACATCCATGTGGATTACCCCGCTTGAGAGAGCTGGCAAACGAACCTCTGCTGAAAATCCAATCCCATCATCTTTAGGAATAAGGTGTGCAACATCAAATGCGAACCAAACTCGCCGCAACGGATAGAGCGCCTTAAAGATGCTCTCCTTAGCTGAAAAAAGCCGTACCGCTCGTTCGGTCTTAAGCGCGGGATCTGAGCGCACCCAATCAAACTCATCTGGATCGGCGAAGCGCGCAATAAGCTCATCCGTATAACGCTCCTCAACGCTCTGAATATCGACCCCTAGCGCTGGAACGTCCTGCTGCCATGCGGCTACTGCAACGCCGTAACCACCACTATGAGAGATCGATCCAACTACACCGACCGGCCAGAGCGGCTCACGGTGCTCGCCGCGCAGGACGGGCGATACGACCGGAAAGCCCACCATATCAAGAGCGCTGCGCGCAGCAGCTCGGCCGATTCTAAAATCTTTTCTCCGTTTCTGAGAAACGGCCTCCCCAAGGGCCTGCTCCTCAAGGGGATGCAGGGTAAAGCCCTCGATATCACCCTCCGATACGAGCGCAAAAGCAACTGTAGGATTATTAAATGGAGAGATTGCCGCAATCTTATCGTCAGATGATTCAAGCGGTTTCTTTAAAGTACCAGTAGTACCGTTCACAAATTACCCTCTAGGAAAAAAGCCCTTAAGGAACGTGGTCGTAACCAAAAGAAAATAAGTCAACGCTTTGAGTCCAAAACGTCTAACTGATCGTATCAAAGAACTGGGAGTTATGCAAAAGGGAGAGTATGCGAACAGTAGCTAACTATCTAATATTACTGCGATTGACTGGCATTAATTAAGGCAGATAGCGCCCCCCTCGACCCTCACCAACTCCCTTATTCCGTCCCTAACCGAGTGCGTTGGATGGTAACCAAGCGCTTGCTCAGCAAGCGAGATATTAGCCAGGGAACTTTTAATATCACCCTGGCGGAAGGGCTCCATTATGGCACCTGGAATGTCTGCGGGATTAATTCCTTGAAGCTTTGCGATCTCCTCTCGTAACAACTCCTCAAGCTGCCTTAAGGATGTAGTTGCTCCGCATGCGATATTAACTACCCCGTTAATTACCTCGCTCTGCTCCGATACCGATGCCGCAAGGAGATTCGCCTGCACTATATTGTCTATATAACAGAAATCACGTGAGGTCGTTCCATCACCGAAGATAGTTACCGGCTCACGCCTCGACATAGCTGCCAGCCAACGCGGAATAACCGCAGCGTACTGACCGTTAGGATCCTGCCTTGGGCCGAAGACGTTAAAGTAGCGCAGCCCAACCGTCTCCATACTGTAAGATCTCCCGTACACCTGGGCGTAGAGCTCATTAGCGCGCTTGGTTACGGCGTAGGGCGAGAGGCAGTTCCCAATGGATGCCTCCACCTTTACTCCATCCTTAATATCCCCGTAGACGGCGCTTGAGGATGCATACACAAAACGTTTAACGCCGTTAAGACGGGCCGCTTCTAGCATATTAACGAATCCATCTACGTTGGCCTGATGTGAGGCCAAAGGATCGGCGATAGAGCGCGGTACAGATCCGAGCGCCGCCTGGTGCAAGACAACCTCCGGCTTATACTGTGCGACCAGCGCCAGTAGCCCTGCGCGATCACAGATATCCTGCTCTAGAAAGGTCAGCAACTCTGATCGCTGCTCTCCAACCAAGGCCCGCACCTTCTCAATATTATCTCGCTTGCCGGTAGAGAGGTTGTCGATCGCAACTACTCTTTGCCCCATGCTCAGTAAGCGCTCAGTCAGGTGCGACCCGATAAATCCAGCAGCTCCAGTTACAAGCCACACTCGATTAGCCGTGCAAGCTACGTTCATAATTACAGGCTCCAGTAGGAAAGATGTGCGGGAATAGATTCATGCCGCATTAGAGATTTAATGTCGACTAAGACTCCGCCAGGAGCAACAAGCTCCACTAATGAGCTAAGTGACTTAGTAATCTCATTGTGCCCAACGGCGAGTACCAGGCCCTGCACCCCCTGCAGGGCGCTGCGTGGAGAGAGTTCAAGGTCGTACTCCTCACGAAAAACCTCCCCATCTGCCAACGGATCATAAAGGATCGGCTCAATCCCGAACTCTGCTAGCTCATATGCGATGTCTGGCACACGACTATTACGGGTATCGGTTACGTTCTCCTTAAAGGTCACTCCGACGATGCCGACCCTGGCTCCCTTTAAAGCAATTCCGGCGTTGGTCATAAGCTTTACTGTTCTCTGTGCGATGAAGCGTCCCATCTCGTCGTTGATGCGTCGTCCTGCAAGGATAACCTGCGGATTATATCCCAACTGCTGCGCCTTAGCCGTCAGATAATACGGATCGACCCCGATACAGTGTCCCCCCACAAGACCTGGCGAGAATTTAAGAAAGTTCCACTTTGTGCCGGCCGCTTCGAGCACCTCCTGTGTGCAGATCCCCATGCGATCAAAGATCAACGCCAGTTCGTTCATAAGGGCGATATTAAGATCGCGCTGAGTGTTTTCGATAACCTTGGCCGCCTCTGCTACACGAATTGAAGTAGCGCGGTGCAATCCCGCTTTAACTACGGCTCCATAAACCTGCGCGATGTATTCCGTAGTTTTCTCATCCTCTCCGGCTATTACCTTAACGATACGCTCAAGGGTGTGCTCCTTATCTCCCGGATTAATGCGCTCGGGTGAGTAACCGAGAAAGAGATCTACGCCGCGCTTTAGCCCAGATTCCCGTTCGAGCACCGGACCACAGATCTCCTCCGTTACACCTGGGTATACGGTTGACTCATATACTACCACCGCTCCGCGCTTAAGGTTTCTGCCCACGGTAATACTGGCGCTAATCAGCGCCGAGAGATCCGGTTGTCGGTTCTCGTCGATAGGTGTCGGCACCGCAACGATAATCAGATCACATTCGGAGAGCTTAGTTGGGTCGGTAGTAAAAACTACAGTTGAGGCGCGGATCTCAGTCTCCAACCCCTCTGAGGTTGGGTCCTTCCCTGCTAGCAGTTGGTTAACCTTTAATTGATTGATATCGAAGCCGACTGTACCGGGAAAGGCGCGCCCCAAGGCGAGCGTCACCGGCAATCCAACGTAACCAAGTCCTACAATACCAACTCTCTGTTTGCTCATATGCTTCGAATCCTTAGAACAATGCAACTCCAATCGGTTGTACGCCCTGCTATACGGTATTATTTAGCCCGATTTTAGTGTAGAATCCAGCATATAGGGGTGGCAAGTGAATCAAAATCGCTCGGGGTGGGCGCTCGAAGTAGGCTCAGTAGCTGGCATAGCCATTCGGGTCCACGTTACATTTCTGGTTCTATTTGCCTGGCTTATATTCGCCAGTGGGGTGCTCGATCCCATTAGAGAGGCGCTCTTTATCGGAGCTGTATTCGGATGCGTGCTAGCGCACGAGCTTGGGCACTGCCTAGTTGCTAAACGCTTTGGAATTAAAACAAGGGATATTACCCTTTATCCATTCGGTGGGATCGCTGCGATCCTCGCTCAACCAACGGCACGCGCAGAGCTTGCCATCGCCATAGCCGGACCGTTAGTTAACGTCGTTATCGCTGCCGCCCTCTATCCATTTATTGAGCTGCCGCAAGCTGACGCTATCAAGGATGTGGCGCTCGGCTTTCGCGAACGGCTCTTTCTAACCAATATCGGCTTGGCTCTCTTTAATCTCCTGCCGGCTCTCCCGATGGATGGTGGCCGGGTGCTGCGCGCTATCTTAGCGCTTATTAATGTCAGCCAGCCGACTATGGTAGCTGCCCGTATCAGTAAGTTTATCTGCCTAATCCTTGCTATCGTTGCCTTTCAGATCGCGCAACCGCTACTCTTTGTAGTTGCCTTTATCATCTTTGTCGGAGCGGTACAGGAGCACGTACGGGCCGAGGGTCGCACCATCGCGGTGGCCTTTACCGCAGCCGATGTGATGGTTCCACAGGCCCGTTTGGAGTCACTCCCACACGGCACAACTATCTCAAAGGCGCTCCGTATAGCGCTGACCTCACTTGAGCCGCTCTATCCGATTATGAACGGAGATGAACTGGTCGGAATCCTATTTCGAGATGATATTCTGGACCACGCCGCCACCAAGCCCGATGAATACGTTTCAGCTATCGTCACCCGCTCAATTCCAAGCGTAGAGGCCGTTGCTCCACTCTCAGATGCGATTGCGATACTTGAGGAGACCGGCAGCTCGGTTATAGTCGTAACACGTGAGGGGGTCTTTGCTGGACTACTCGTAAACGATCGGGTCTCGGACTTCCTTCTACTGCAAGGAATCCGTAATACGCTACCAAAGGATGATGACGCACAATGGTCGACGCCCCTTTAGAACAGAGCAAACTGGTCACAGTAGTTTAATGTCGCGATTCAAGCTACTTAGATTACGGCGAAGTTTCATAGGTAATTCTATTGGTCGTCCCCTGATCGGGGACGGCAGATTTTGTGACCAGTTAATGTTTTCACCCCCCCGATTTGCGGAGCAAATCGGCCCCTTAGGGGCTATTGAGTGTCATTACCGTATGCGAATATCTCTGGAATATGCTGAATAGTTACGAACAGAGTAAACACGCGCCGGAACGGGTGCTAGCACAAACAGATCCGTTTAGCGGTCGCGCGTTACTGGCCCTACTCAGGGTTATAGGGCTGCTGCCCCTTAGCCTTCGTAGCGTCCTCGGGGCCTGCCTAGGCTATCTCTTTGGGCTTATCCCGAGCCGTGACCGCCGCTTTGCAGCGCTGCAGCTGAGAGCCTTTCTGCCTGCTCACAACGCCACGGCTCTACTTCCCCGTATCTTCGCCAATACAGGCAGAACGATGCTTGAGAGCCTTAACCTTAAGCCCCTACTCCGTACTGGATATCCTAATATTAAGTGCGCGGACTGGGAGCGCGTCACAACTTGGTTAGCAGAGGACCGCCCCCTTGTTACTCTGACCGCTCATACCGGTAACTGGGATCTCCTGGCTGCGTACGGCATTTCGCGTGGGGTTGCCTTAACAACTATAGGACGTGAAGCGCGCAGCCCTACTGGCCAGGTGGTGCTTCGTGCCCTGCGTGAAGCGTACGGTATAGAAACGGTCTGGCGCTCCGACCGTTCGGGGCTAAAACGTCTATTGGCCTGCCTGAAGGAGCGCCGAGTGATCGCCGCACTACTGGATCAGGATACACGGGTCGATAGCATCTCTGTACCCTTCTTTGGCACGCCGGCTCAAACACCCTCGGCGCTAATTGGGCTAGGCCAGAAATTTAACGCGCGCTTTGTCTCAGCCTTTATCTTTCGTACCTCATGTTTTCGTTTTGAGATCTTTATCGAGGAATTAGATAGCTCGAGCTCTGCGGAGCAGCTCCTAAGTGAATACAACAGACGCCTTGAGACCCTCATCCGTCGCTTTCCTAGTCAGGAGTATGCTGAGTGGCTCGCAACTTTACCGGTAACCTTACTGTAACCGTTCCGTTCTGCCGCGCACCTCTTTAAGCCGCTCGCGCCAGTACTCAAGTCGTTCCGTATAGTGCGGCAGGCTTTCGTACATCTCGATCAGCAGGTCATAGGATGAGCCGCCCTGCAGATCAACGGTAAGCGTCCACTCAACGGCGTCATAGCGCAAGATTTTTATAGTCGTTAGCGTTTACCTGCAATTATAACGGGAGGATATGTTGGAAGAGCTGCCTTGTTTAAACTCGAATCGTTTCATGGGCACATAACCTGGAAATACTGGATGCAATTTGGATACTTTAAGGAGGAATACTACGATATTTCAGTATCTTAAGCTACTTCAGATACTACACCCCATTTTGAAAATCCTATCTTTCAAGTTTCTTCAAATATTCTTTGACTGATTTCTCAGTGGCCAGCCAATTTCTGGCTTTCTTGTGGGCATCAATCTTCCCCTGCCGCGCCAACAGGCTTAGATACTCCTGAGAGTATGGGAACTTCTTTGCAAGAGTCGATAGAAGAACATATTCATCGTGCCCCAATGCGCCACAGCTTTCCAGGTAAAGATCTAAGGTGCGTTCTAATGCTTGTGCAACTAATAGAATGAACGGATCAAAGCTGCCGTTGTTAGCTAGATTCAAAGAGCGATAATACTGCTTCCTGTTGTTTTTAAGAATGATGGCGGGTGGATATCCATATTTCATAAAGAGAAGGTTCATCAGCAGACGTGCGGTTCGCCCATTGCCATCAAAAAATGGATGAATCCAAACAAATTTATGATGGAATTTGGCAATTAGTTCTACAATATTGAGCTTGTCCCTGTTGCCATTTACAAAATCTATTAGCTCCGTCATGAGCCCGCTAACTTTTAAGTAGTTAGGCGGCACAAAGTTTGCCCCTAGAATACGAACCTGCCCATTTCGATACCGTCCAGCAAATTCAGACTCTATATTCTGTAGCACCAAACTATGAATATTGAATACATCTTTCTCCGTGAGTGAGTACTTGGGCTTTGCTAGTGTTTCGACAAAGTAGATTGCCTGCTCATGATTTTTTGCCTCGAAGTGCTCGCAAAGATTTTTCCCCTTGATGGTTATGCCTTGCTCCAGAACCATCTTGGTCTCTTGAAGAGTGAGAGTATTTCCCTCTATGGCGTTGGAGTTGTAGGTCCATTCGATGGACAATTCAGACTTGAGTCGTTTTAGAGCAGCTTGGGGCAAGGGGCGTAAGGCCAGAAGCTTATTTTTCTTACTTTCAATTCTTTTTAGTATTTCAGCACTCATATCGGATAGGCTCTATTTTATACCTATCCGATACAAGGTGCAATCAACAAATTACGTCATTCCTGAGATTTCAGGGCATTTCTAAATCGTCAGTGAGGAGCTCCCTTTTGTGGAGCTGTGCGAGCACTCTTTCCCCAAAGGCTTGAGTAAGGGCATCCAGGTCAATTTCGGCGAACCTGGTAAATATGCCCTCTCTCCAATAGCCGTCGGCAAGGAGTCCATGACGGATAGGAAAATCAATTCATTTTCCGCAAGTAGCTGATCTGCGGTCTCGACATTGCAACAGGACCCTTACAGGGCCCTTGGTATGGCCGAAAGTTGTAGAAAAGTTGTTTATCGTCAACAGATTACCGTTTTTGACCTACCAGAAGAACACGAGGGGACAAGCTAAGTAGCGAAAAATAGCATGGCAGCTATACGTCCCCCACCCCGTCATCAAATGAGTCATCAGGTTATGGCTCGAAAGAGTCACTAGAGGAAAGCTCATAGGTATCCTGCGAGATATCTATGAACTTTGGGATAGCTGGCGGTGCTCTGAAGTCTGGGAGACCCTCTGCCCTCATAATATCTTTGATTGAGTGCTCATCTTGAATAAAGGCGATAATCCTCATCTGCGCCTTGCACTTGGGGCACTCAAGTGGATCTATCTCATAGATGCGCTTAATGCAGGCAGCCCAAGCACTCTTACGGAACTCACTCCGGTAGTCGCTATAGTTGCTCTCTGGTTCGCTCTCTTTTTCCTTTGCGGAACGAGCCGCAAGTTTAGCCCGCTCGCCTCGTCGTCTTGAGGAGTTGGGTGTGGTTTCATAAACGGTGGCGTACTCAGCCGAGCGGACTAAAGCTCTCGTCGCGGGAGTATGCTGAGTGGCTCGCAAGAGTATGCTGAGTGGCTCGCAACTTTACCGGTAACCTTACTGTAACCGTTCCGTTCTGCCGCGCACCTCTTTAAGCCGCTCGCGCCAGTACTCAAGTCGTTCCGTATAGTGCGGCAGGCTTTCGTACATCTCGATCAGCAGATCATAAGATGAGCCGCCCTGCAGATCAAAGCGTGAGAAAGTTGCTAGCAACCTATCTTCCGCTTTTTGCTGCTGACCTGCATGTAGTAACTCAATGGAACAGGCCATCAGCTCACGCTTGAACGCAACACTCAGGATCGGTTTAGGAAGTACAAGGCTCTGATCAAGTGCTTCCCCGGCGACAAGCTCCCTGAGCCGATCGTTTACCAAACAATCCACGATCAGATGAACCCGACCGGTCTTTCCGAAATTTGCTGCCGCATGCGCAACCCTCTCATGGTCAAGCTTCCACAGATAACCCTCTGCTGCATGTACATTTACACCATCAAAGCTAAGCACCGCGTCTGGCTGCGTAGTAATCGGTAGATGTAACCGTAGTCGCTCCTGTTGGATACCAACCTCGTCGTTATGCTCATGCATAAACGCTCCCGGAGCTATACGGGCGAGCCGTACGAGCCTGTAGTCTAGCTCCGTTGAATCCAAGAACCTCTGTACGGATGGCATGCGGCCAAGCAGCGGCGTTGCGCATGGGGCTCCTGCGTCGAGCTTAAGCTGATCTTCTGAGCCCTGCGAGTTCGCTAAGGGAGCCACATACCACCCCCCGGACTGATACTCCCCGTAAGCTTGCTTCCAATTAACATCGGCAGCTCTAAGCTCTGCAGCCAGCTCCTGGCGCACACCTTCAGATACCTTTGTAAGCTGAGATATATCGTTTTTTGCTATCATTGGTGACACTCCTGTTCCTGGGTACAAGTCATATCTGGATTCATGATGATGTTATAGGGCAACGTGTTGCGGTGTCCTGCATTCTCGAAAAGGTGCATATGATATCCAGCGGTATTGAAAAATACGCACAGGTCCCCGCGCGCAATCGTTGCAGGGATCCTGACCCGTCGCTTTAGTATAAGATCGCTCTCCATGCAGGTATCGCCGAACAGGAACGCCCCGCTGCTTTGCCCATCATCGGCAATAGCTGTGATAAAATATGGATCAACGCAAAAATCAGCACTTACTGCGCGGTTGTTAGTTTGATTCATCTCTAGGGTTAGCGCGATATCGCCGTCACTCAAACGCTTTACTGCATCAATCCGGGCCACCGTTATACCGACCTGGTCAAGCAATGCTCGGCCGAGTTCAAAACAGACCTTAATGTCGCGCTTGATTAAGGCCTCCGCAACCGTAACGCTGCTCCCTAATGGGCACCAACCAAGGATCTCCTCAATGCAGCTCTCCATTGCAACAGGGGTAGCGAATGGATAGAGTCGTGGTGCTCCAGAGACCATTCCGTTATCGACCGTTAGCCCTAAAGCATCCCCCCTAAATGTAATGGGAGCTTGCTCTACTGAGAGTGAAGTTTTGAGCGCCTCGATAAAGTTCCCTAGCTGCTCCTCGCGTGCAAGGTAGCGCACCATAATTCCACCACCAGCATCGATCGTATCTGGCTCTAGCCCAAGCGAGCGCGCCTGATCGATCAATTTTATACAGTACTGCAGCGCCGCACCCCGTTCGGCGATTGAATACCCATCGAGGTGAAAGTGAAACCCACGCAGATTAAGCGCTGCTGCATTCGATCTCCAACCACTTAGCAGTTCTGACACCTGCCCTGCCGGAACTCCGAAGCGGCTTGGCCAGGGTGATTCACTAGCAGGAAAATCACAAACACGAATAAGAATATCCAGAGGAGCCCCGCGCAGCGCTGCGGCCTCTTTAAGCAGCGGAATCTCGCTAGCGTTATCTAGCACCACTACGGGAGCATGCTGGGTAATCTGCTCTAATAGCTGCGCCGGTTTCGCTGCCGCCGTCACTACGATAGATTGCGGCGCGCAACCGAGTGCAAGGGATGAAACCAGCTCATCTTTACTCGAAACATCAATACCTATACCGGCCCCAATAGCTGCACGCACCAGGGCCGCGCACTTATTAGCCTTACGGGTGTAAAAAAGTTGATGCCTTACCGTTAGAGCGCCTAGTGTTGCCTGAAATCTCTCTATGTTCTGAGCTAACAGGTCGGGGCGCATAACGTGCACTGGGGAGCCATACCTTGCTATCAGTTCGTGCAGCAGCACTGGCTTAGCCAGACACCCTGTAACCCAGGGATGCACGATCCCCTTAAGTGCTGGAGAGACCGGATGCCTAACGCTATGGGCCTTATGAGCTATACTCATTCCGTAGCTACCTTTTCTGCACACAGCTCACCACACAGCGCTAAGGATAATAGTGTTGCCAAGCGTTCAGTCATCTCCGGCTCCTCCATACCGGGCGAGATCCTGAGAAACGGCGTAAGCCACTCAAGCTTTGATTCAATCAGATAGATCCTGGTGATATCGAACCCAAAAGATGTTCCGGCATGCAGCAATACCCCCTGCTCCTCAGCCAGCTCTATCGCCCGTGCTATAAAGCTGCGGTAACGGTCGTTATTCCATCCAGCAACGCTTAGGGAGAAAAATGGCGAGAATGATGACGGCGCAAGTATAACCGCATCATCGTTGCACCAAGGGCTCATAACCGTGGCTTTATCATCAATGATCTTGGCCATATCTAGCGACATCTGCGCGCTATTACGGGTAATAACAGCCATACGATCGCTAAATAGCTGCGCATTCGGCTCGGGGAGCATTACCGCTGCATCTTCACTAATATTAGTCCCAAAATGAGTCCTGCATGTTGTTAGACATCCGAACTCCGAGATCTGTTTGCGCGCAGCAACGATAATGCCCGACGCTACAAGATCGAGTCCATACTGATGCAGCTTAAGAAGGCTTGCCGCTATTAGGAGCTGCTCTGTAAGACCATACTGCGCAGCAAGCTCCACTAGCTCTGGAGCTGAGAAGGTCGAGGAGTCATCGATGATAAGCATAGATGAGCTCGACCTACGCTCGATCTCACGAAACACTAAGGCACAATCGAGCACCTCCATTCCTGCCGTATTTCTTTGGGGTTCAAGGATAACTACTGCCGGTTGATGCCTCTCTAGCGCCTCTATCAGCGCCTCTGGGCAGGCTAAATCAACGTATACTACGCGCTCTGCTTCGAAGAGCGCTGTAAGTAAGAACTTAGTCTCGTGATAGAGCCCGTTATCAGCTAGCACTGGCCGCTTAGAATCTATACGAGTTTTTGAGAAGACGAGGCAGGTAAGCAGCGCGCTCATTCCGGATGAGCAGAGCAGGGCCCCATGTGTGCTAGAAACTCCGTCTAGATACTGCGCCATAAAGCGCTCTTCATAAGCGGCGCCGCTAGCATGAATCGTACGTTTATAGTCCACCTCAAACTGGCGGCAGAATTCCGGGTCGGCTTCGGTATTGACCGTCCCGGCTCCCATTATAACGGGGGACTGCCAGTTACCACGGATGCGCTCTGCAGCCACCCTGTGCTTGGACCGTTGCTCTATAATGACATTAAAATCAGACATATAACGATTTGGCAATATTAACGTTGAATAACCAACGCCGCCACTTGCATTGCAAGGGCTAACTTGGTATACCAAACTAGACTTAGCTATACAATGCATCGGGCGCCTTTTGTTTTAAAACCCATGAAGCCAATTGACCTTAGAAGCGACACCCTAACCACCCCCTCGATAGAGATGCGCCGGGCTATGGCCAACGCCGTCGTGGGCGATGATTGCTACGGGGAGGACTCCACAGTTCAAAAGCTTGAACGGGTTGTGGCGGATCTATTCGGCAAGGAATCGGCTTTATTTATGCCGACCGGAACCATGAGCAACCAGGTGGCGTTGCGTATTCATACGCGCCCAGGTGATGAGGTTTTGACCGATGCAGCCTACCATATCGCATACTTTGAAAGCGCTCAGAGCTCCGATCTGGCTGGAGTTATGCTAAACACCTGCAGCTCTCCACGCGGAATCTTAGACATTGAGACACTGGAACGACAGATCGCTACTAAGCCGCGTGGAGGAAACTACGCGCAGGTGCGGTTAATCTGGCTTGAGAACTCGATCTCCGGGTGTGGCGGCGTGGTATTCCCCCTGCCCCGTTTGCGTGAGATCTCCTCGTTTGCGCGCACTTCAGGTTACCATCTGCATATCGATGGAGCGCGCATCTTTAATGCAGCCATTGCAGAGGGGCAACCGTTTCATGCCTACGGAGAATGCTGCGATACGATCTCGATATGCTTCGCCAAAGGGCTCGGTGCGCCGTTCGGAGCAGCACTGCTTGGATCTGCAGAGCAGATTAGAGAGGCCAAGCGCTTTAGAAAGTGGTACGGGGGTGCCCTGCACCAATCCGGCATTATGGCTGCGGGGGCTCTCTACGCCCTAGAGCATAACATCAGTCGGCTGGCAGAGGACCACTCGAACGCCAGGCGCCTAGCGCTCCTCTTAGGCCACAGTCCCTTACTGCACGTTTCAACCCCCGATCCAGAAACAAATATGGTATACTTTAACCTGCGCCATGATCAGATTACGGCTGCGCAGTTCGCCCGTGAGTGTGCGCGCGAGGGTGTACTGTTATTCCCATGGACCGGTGATGTTGTGCGCGCCGTTACCCACCACGGCATTACCGATAACGATATAGCGCGAGCTGCTGCCATAATCTCTGCAGTAGCTCACCGAGTTGTTAAATCAGCCCCGCACTCTAGCGCTTCTATCACGGGCGCAACTCGCATCGAAGGAGAAGAGAGCAGATGCGTGACTCCGATTCAATAGCTGCCTGGCGCGGCCCAAGATCGATACGATCAGAAAAGGTTGAGCTCCGCACCACCCCTGCACGTGGCACGGCGATTTACGCCAAGGAACCCATATTTCAAGGGGAGATGGTGTTTATTAAAGGGGGGCACCTAGTTCCTACCAGCATAGCCCAGTGGGTCGATCGCACCATCGGTGATTTCTCGATGCAGGTCTCGGACGATCTCTTTCTTGTGCCGCTATCAGAGGCCGAGGTTTCAGATGTTGTTGTATACTTCAATCATAGCTGCTCTCCTAACATAGGGCCCGATGGCCAGATCGAATTCGTTGCGTTGAGATATATCGCTGCTGGAGAGGAGCTCTGTACCGACTATGCAATGACCATTGATACCTCAAATCGCGCCCCGTACAAGCTCGACTGCTCATGTGGAGCTACTACCTGCAGAGGTAAAATTACAGGCCTAGACTGGATGAAGCCTGAGCTTCAGCAGCGCTACTCCCCTCACTTCTCGCCCTTTATCATGCGCAAGATTAGAGCCCTGCAAAAACCGAGCTAAGTCGCCACACTCAAGGATCGACAGCAAGCTCTCAAGCCAGTATACTTTGGCGATGTTTCGTTATGCATTCGCAACTCTAGTCTTTCGCTTACTGGCTCTTACGCTCGTTCTTAGTTCAGGGTGCTTTAACCTCTACTCAGGCTCCGAACAGCTCCGGCAGGCAGAAGAGCTTACCCGTCAGGAGCGCTACGACGAGGCGATCGTCATATATCGTGCGCATATGGAGGAGCGCCTCGCTATCGAGGAGCGCCAGGAATGGGAGAACCCATACTTTTATCTACTACTGATCGGAGATGTGCAGCTCGGAAGGGGAGAGCCTGCAGCAGCTCTTGAAATTTATCAGGAAGCGGAGCAGCACAAAGTTGAAGCGGGACTTATCTCAGATCGATATAGAGCTGTTGGCAGGTGGTATGCGGAGCATGGGCAACTGGCCAAGGCACTTGCGGTGCTCAATAACTACCGCGACCGAGACTCGCTACTCTTTGACGCCATGCTTGATCGCATAGCTCGACAACTTACCGCGCAAGAGGAAGAGGACGCTGCGAAGGCGAAGGAAAAAACCGGGCCGCAAAAATAATTTTGACCAATTATCCAAATATATCAGAAAGCTCCGTAGTCGGGGCCATCAAGATCCAATGCCTATCTAGTCCCCAAGGGCGCCTGTGAAGCTCTGAGCTCAGGTCCTCTGCCCGTATCGAACGGATCTCTTCACCTGAGATAGCATCACGCAGCACTAGATTTAATCGCGCGGCGATTGCGAGTGGTGCCGCGATATCCCAGAGCCGTTGCGTACCGATCAGTGATGCGCGCAACCGACCTGAAACAGTTCCGATCATATCGTGTACACTTGAGCCGCTTGAGATCCATTCCCCTCGCAACGCTAACTTTTCGCGTTCAAGCCACCTGCGGTCAGTTGAGCTAACCGAAACCGGTGCATTAATGCTCTCGCTACGAGTTAGCGGCTCTATAATACCGGAGCTGATCGTTTCAGAAAACGCCGCCTTCTCATTCGACCAATACATACGGTCCTCGGTTGGAATAGCGACCACACCGGCAATCGGCCAGACCCCCTCCGCATGCCGCCTAGTAAGTGCGGCTGCGATACAGAATTCATTTTGTCCCTCAACGAAGTTCTTAGTTCCATCGATAGGGTCAATAACTATCTGGTAGGGGGAGGCCATAAACGGGGCGTAAAAATCGCTGGCGGCTCCCTTAAAAGCACGCACGTTCTCCTCAATTGACTCCTCCGCCAGTACTGGCAACCCTGGTAAAGCTATGCGTAACGCCGCCAGAAACTCCGCTTCAACGGCTTGATCGGTATCAGTAACGAAGCTGCCATCACTCTTAATCTTCGCTTGGCGGGCTGGTGCATTATGAGCCGGAGCATTGTGGGCCTCCATAATTGCTGGCAGCACGCGCCGCACCGTCGCTCGTATAACTGTCAGAAACTGCGCAGTGTAGGCACCGTCGTCATCCGACCCAGATCGATTCACTACTCTACTCGCCCCCGTGAGAGCTGCGCTATTAAGCTCTCATCCTTTATGGCAGCTTCGATCGCGCCACCCATGGCGCGCGCCAGCAGCTCCTGAACCTTCTCTTCATCCAGAAGGGGATGAGAGATCGTAGCCTCACCTGAAAAATTGGCCCGGTAGAGCAGATGTAACTCCGAATCCTTAATCGTTACCTTAATGCGCGCACTTGCTACAGCATCAGAGCTTGGAAAACCAGGCGTTACCTTGGCGCTCCAGTTGGTGATCTCACCCTCAATTAAGGGGGCGTTTATAAGTGTTACCCGCGCGCCAGCCTCTCTGAAGTAGCGCTGGAATCCATCCTGCACTACGGATCCAAGTGCTCCCTCTGAAACTACATCACGACCATCAACCACCAGGATAGTCATCGATGGGCGAGCATCTACAAACGAGCCAACCTTAACCCGCACCGACTCCCCCTCTACCGGAGCGGCCACGAAGCTCTGTGGATCGGGGAGACTTGGGACGCTTAGCCGAACACCAAAATTAGGGGCGCAGGCAGACACAGTTAAAAGGAGGGTGAATAATAAGGAGCTGACGATTCTTTTCATACTTAGCAGTGTCCCTCCTAAAGCCTACTTTGGCAACCGTATCAGCAAGCTTTCGGCCTCCTGACGAACGGCTAGATCGGGGTCCTGGCGAGCCCGCGAGAGGCGTTGCGCTACCCTCGCTGCCCCTACGGAGCCCTCTAATGTTCCAAGCTTTGCGTAGGCCCACAGGGCGTGCTGTCTTACTACTGGCGATTGATCGCAGATACTAACCCCGTTAAGTAGCGGCACAAGTTTTAGCGCACCGGTATTGGCTGCCACAACTGCTGCATTTCTGAGCAGCCCTTCGCGTTTGGCACGCATAATCGCCGTACCACCGAAACGGGCTATAAAGGCTGGGTCTGAACGAATTGAGAGTAGCTCCTCAATTGCAAGCGCCTCCCCTGCCCCGGCCTGTGCTCCAAGCTCCGGCAGATCCGCTACGGAGCGCTTTTTAAGCGCCACAAAGTTAAATGGACAGACCTCCTGACAGATATCACACCCAAAGATCCACTCCCCGAGCCACTCACGCTCCTGAAGGGACAGGGCGCCGCGCTTCTCAATCGTGAGGTACGAGATACAACGCCCCGCGTCGAGTACACGCTCCTTAACAAAGGCCTGTGTTGGACATTTCGAGAGGCAGCGTGTGCAGCTACCACAGTGCGCGACACTCTCGATTGGCGCTACTTTGCCCAGATCAATCTCAACATCCCACAAGATCTCTCCCAGAAAGAGAAAGCTACCCCTGCCCGGCACGATCATCATCGTGTTCTTTCCTATGAATCCGAGCCCAGATCTACGCGCCAGAGCTCGTTCAAGTAACGGTACCGAATCTGAGAAAAGCCTGTACGAAATCTCACCCCTAAGCTCTCCCTTGACCAGCTCTACCAGTTGCTCAAGGCGCTTACGCAGAACCTTGTGGTAATCTCTACCCCAGGCGTAGCGTGCAACGCGCCCGTATCCGGTGCTAAGTGGCCTACGGGGAGTTTGATCGTAGTAGGCACCGATCACGACGATGCTCCGTACCCCTTCAAGCAAGCGCGCTGGGGAGGAGAGCAGCTCGGATGAGCGCTGCATGTAGTTCATCTCTGCGGCGTAGCCCGCTGCCTGCCACTCCTCCAGAAAGGCTCTATCCTGTAGGAGCTCGGAGGGCTCCGCGATAGAGATCACGGCGAGCCCAGCTTGCGCGGCTAGATATTTGAGGGTTTCAAGAGCTAAAGCGTGCATAGCAGTTCCAAAAACAAGATCTTCTCCACCTGAGGGTTGACCGCCCCCCCTAACTCAGCTAACAGTAGGGAGCTTTCTCGGGGCGCGAAAGCTCCCCTATGCAAGCATCTGCGTTGTTTTGATAATTTCAGCCTGGCGCCTCAATCTTGGGGCCCAATCTGAGAGTTCCAGCAGATGCCCTACCTATATAGGTCCCTATCGTCTAGCCTGGCCTAGGACATGACCCTTTCACGGTCAAGACACGGGTTCGAATCCCGTTGGGGACACTCTCTTTGCGCGCCGGACTTTAGGCCGGCCATGAAAAGATAGCCGCCTCAGCATTTATACCCAGCCGTTCTGGAGAACGGCGGTCCCAGGGCTTTGAACTACCAGGCCATTACTCTCCGTGGTTCCATAATTCTAAATATGCTAGGCTTAACTCTAGGATAATAATGGTAAAGACCATGGGACACCCAAACAGAGAGATCAAGCAACCATCGGCCAAAGAGCGCTTTATACATGCGTTGACGTTGGTTCCTGAGCTTGTTCAGGTGGAGCAGGTAATCCGCGCCTCGTTTCGCTCCGACGTAACGGCCATGCGCGAGATACCGGAGTATTTATTGGCCCTTGGTGGTAAGCGCATTCGCCCTCTGCTGACCCTCCTGTGCGCTAAGGCGCTCGGAGCGGAGAGTATCACTCAGGACCTTACCGAGGTAGCAGCCGGAATAGAGCTGATCCATATGGCGACCCTGATGCACGATGATATTATCGACGAGTCTCCTATTCGACGACATCGACCTTCCCCGTACGCGAAGTACGGCACCGCAGCGACCTTACTCTCCGGGGATTTTCTTCTTACACGCGCCTTTGGACTGTGCGCCAAGCTAGATGATGAGGTAATAGTCGCCACAGAGCAGGCCTGCATAGAGCTGGTTGAGGGCGAGGCGCTCGAATCGGTGCTTTATAAGGAACGCCACACGGTTAGCTCAAGCCTGACGATAGCGCAGCGCAAAACCGCTTCACTCTTTAGGCTCGCGACCTACTGCGCTGCACACCTAGTTGATGCCCCAGAGCAAACAACGCGCGCCATGTCGACCTTCGGCGAGTCGCTCGGTATCGCCTTCCAAATTATCGATGATATCCTCGATGTGATTTCAGATGAAGCAACTCTCGGCAAAAAACCTGGGCTCGATCTAGCGGAGCGCAAACCCTCCCTTGTAAATGTGCTCTGGCTTGATTCCGGCGATACGGCTGCACAACGTTTATTACAGCCCCCTACTGCGTGCGAGGAAGAGCAAGCATGGGTCGAAAGATCCCTTGTAGAATTACGCTCTAGCTCTGTAGTTGAGCAGGCAAAGGATCTAGCTAAGTCACACGCGGAGCGCGCTAGCAAAGCGCTAGCAGAGGCGCTCGGAAACGACCTCGGGGCCCTTAATCCAGCGGGAGAGGCGCTCTTTGCGGTGATCGACTTTGCGCTTGAACGGGTACTGTAGCTCGCCGGTATAGCGCCAATAGCCCCCTCCTCTACAAGTGAAATCAAGCACTTAAATCGCCATATATCAGGGCTTTTTGTGATAAGTCTCACGCCCATCACTTTGGACCATACCACTCTTTAGTTTGTCGTCGAGGAGTAATCCCTGATGGCTGGTTGAATTTTGTTAGCTCTCAGGTTTTGTAAGTTTGTGATGTAGTTTTACGGCTCTGTATTCAGCCTGCTGAATGGAGATATTCGTAAGATTAACAAGCAACTTCAAGATGAGTAAACGTGGCTTTTAATTTCACGGAGTCTGTAGTGAGCAATTCTGACCGGTTACCTGAAATGGACCTCGCGTATCTCGGCGGGAACGGATATACGGCGGTAAGTGAGTTAATGAGAGCGATGATTCTTCGCACTATCGAGGACCTCAGTTCGGGCCCAGAGCTCAGACAAGAGGCGCTTGATTACTTGATGGATCAAGACGAGGACTACATCCTTTCATTTCACTCTATCTGTCGCTATTTTCAATTCGATCCCGATAAAACGCGCTACGCTATTCTGAACGCTAAGACGAAGATTCGTACGAGGCGCAGAGCAGCATAGAGACAGGGCCTTAACCTGTCTAAAGTCTTCCATAATTGGAGGACATAAAATAGAAATGGGGCTCCCGAGGGGCCCCATTTCACTTTTTATTACAGAGACGATTAGGCGTTCTTTTTTTATCTTGCGGCGCTCTCTGAGCTCTCAACCATCTGCAGCATCCTCTCAACACCCCGCAACTTAAGATGTTTAAGTTTATGCTCCTCCTGTTCCTCGGATGCGGTTAAAAACTGGCGTCGTGCAAGCTTATGTAACTGCTCCTCAAGATCTCGGTGCTGTTCATACAGCTTACGAAGTTCAAAGTTACTCTGTAGACCCATTTCAATCAGCTCACGCTCACGATGCTCCATTTATATCCCTCATCAATAAGTTCGGCCCCAAGATAGATCAAAGCATCTAGGCGATCCCTTTAGATGCAAGTCGCGACCCCTTTATCTTACCACCATTTCTCGCCCTCTATACATAAATCGTCATAAAGGTCGTACAACTTAAACTAGCTACCCGGCAGAACAAAGGTTATCCCCCGTCCAGCGCTAGCACCATCTCTACGAAAGGAGTGAAAGCGAGGGTCACTAATCGTGCAGATCGAGGCGTTATGGGCCGATATGGAGGAGTTTGCGTTATGTAACTGCCTGATGGCGGTGGCAGCGGTATCCAGTAGCGCCTTATGGGAATGCCCAGGAAGCTTATCAAAGACTGCCGATGCCCCGATAGCCTCGACTACCTTCGTACCCACCTCGTAGGCTTTCGGGCCAGCAGAGGGGCCTACAACAGCCTCTAGGGGCTCTCCTAGAGCCACAGCAACCCTCTTAATAATACCGTTCGCCAATCCCCGCCAACCGGCGTGTATCAGCCCCCAACCGTGCTCTGCACGCACTATTATCGGCACGCAATCGGCGCTCATAACCCCGAAAACGAGGCTCCGTTTAAGGGTCCCTTGCCGAGTTGGGGCTAGCACAGCATCACCAGGGTGAAACTTTATCAGGTCACCATGACGCTCCGTAATAAGATTATCAACGATGCCAGCAGCGCGCAGATCAATAAATTCCGCCCCGTGGCACTGCTCCGGCAGCACCAGATCCGAGGCCCCGATGGCGTTGCATAATACCCGCGCCGAGCTGTGCAGATCATCAGGGCGAAATGCAATGGCGCTCGTTGTCATGCCGTGCACGATTCCATGTTCCCACCAGGGCCGGTAGACTAGTAGCTCTACGCTGTTGTGAACTAACAGGTCAAAATCGTTGTTCATAAAAACAAAGCTAGTTTCAGGTTGCGGTAGTCCTCAGAGCGTGTAGCAACAGCCCCAGCATTAATCCAAAGATATCCTTCAGTTTTATGGTGAACTATGGGTACTGATGCCCGATACAGAAACGGATGCCGGTATCGAAGCAGAATTAACAAACTGCGGCCCTATACCACTAAAAAACAGAAAGACAAGCAGCATTACCAGAGCTATTTTCTCGCGGCGCAAGGGTTGAAACGTCTTGCGATAAGACTGTGCGGGATCTCCGTAAAATGATTCACCAAAAATGCGAAAAGACGAATAGCCATTAAGCGCTAACGTAATAATAAATGCCACTGCGACTGGCCATGTTGATTCGGCAAAATGGTGCAAAACTATTTCACTGCAGATAAATCCGAGCGTTCCCGGAAATCCAACAAGCGATAATATGCAGATTAAGAACGCAATACCCAGAAATGGATAGGAGATCGCCAATCCTGATGCATAATCTAGATTCTCCGCACCGAGCCTATCTCGGAGCATTCCAAGAATTATCAGCAATCCACCAATTGCAATCGTAATATTTGCAAAATCGAGCGCAAAGCCACTCGCACCTTCGGTCCCACTAACTTTTACTGCTAAAATTAAAAGTGGCACATGGAAAAGGTACAAACATGAAACAATCTGACTTAATTTTCTTTCACCAAAAAGAAGAAATGCCGCGTAAAGGAGGTTCGCCCCACAACCGTAAGTTAACAAACTATCCAATAATACGTCTCCTGAAAAGATCAGTGGGTACAACTTACACCACACCACAAACCCAATATTTAAACGGGTAATAACCGCTAATCCATAACGTGCCGGAGCTGCAAAAAGCGGCTTAACCCAAAAATGAAGAGGGAATGCCCCCAAGAAAATCATCATGAAAACGCTGCTCAGTATCTTCAATGGACGCGACATCAGGCCTACTGATTGATATAGCACCGAAAAACAATCAATTCCCAAGGAGAAATAAAGTGCACCGAAAAACAGAGCGCTAATAATTATCGCGGCGACGGTGAAAAAAGTCACCAAAATAAACCGATCTTGTCTCTTACTTACTTGATAAACATCCACTTGACTCACTGAGAGGTGTGTCAGCAGAGCTGTCACCAGTATCAACATAAATACCAATGTACTGTCACTAATCAACGCAAGAGAAACCAACAATTGAATAAGCACCCATGACGAAGCTGATTGCGTCACAAAGATACGTTTACCAAATGCGATATAAACTAAGAGATAAACAAAGCTAAATAATATACCACTATGAACTGACAAATGACTTAATTGAAACAGGAATGGGATAATTTGTATCGTCCCTTCAAATTCTAAGCTTTGTAGGAGTGCTGAAAAAAAGCAGATTGTAGCGAGGCATGAAAGAATGCCAAAGACGTGTCGACTCCGATCACTAAATAAACGAAGTCTTGTAATGATGACCGTCAGTAGTGGCACCAACAATAGAATTAATAACTCCGGAGAAACCTTATGAATCATAAAGAATCCCGGTTATCTGAAACTTTGTGAAGCGTAATCACGAAACCTTTGATTGGATGGTTCACCCAAAAAATTATTCTTCGCGCCACAACAAGAATAATTCCGCTGAGCCACTCTTCAAAAGCACGCACTGAACGTGCAAGAAACTCTGCAAATACCAGAAGACTCAACCTGCCAAAGATCCCACCAGTACTCTCCCAAAATGCGTAGGCATATTGAGAAAAAGCTCTCTCTCCCTGCACGGGCTGGAATTTTACCTGGTCTCGTCCAAGCACATGCTCAAAGGCATAGCGGTCGTGCATTAAAGAGGCAGCATTCAAGAGTTGATAGGTTCTTAACATCGCGTGACTAACAAAGTGAAAAATCGCGAGAGAGTTCAAGCCCAGGCCAATTTCGACAAACATAAGCCCTACCTGCGCCATCGAAGCGTAGGCAAGTACACTTTTAGCGTCACTTTGAATTCTGCCAACGACGGTTCCATACCACAAGGTAATAGCACCAATAATTATCATGGCAACAGCAACTATCAGCGGAAGGCCATAAACTTCTGATACCCGCAACATTAAATACATGCCAGCGTGAACCGAGAGCCCCCCATAAAAAATTGCGCTAGAGGGAGTTGGGCCCTCCATGGCCTTTGGAAGCCAGTGACCAAATGGAAATTGCGCCGACTTACCAATAGCTGACAAGAGACATGCAAAAGGGATAAAGAATTGTGTATGCCAATGCGCTGCATTAAATTGATCGATCCCTTGATGCATCGCCAATAGTGTTGCAACTAGAATACCTGAGTCAGTTATGCGATACGCCCAGAATGCTCGAAGTGAGTTGGCTACCGTCTGCTTACGAAACGCAAAGAATGAGATCAAAAGCGCTGAGGTAATTCCAATTAACTCCCATCCAATATAGATGCTTGGCAATCCTGCCCCCTGAAAAATAGCATGCACCCCAAGCAGAAAAATATGATATAAAATAAAAAACCGAAAATAGCCCGGATCTCGATGAAGATAGCGAGAGGCGAAAAGCCCCACAACTCCGCCCAGAATACAACTCATCATGACAAAGAATACGGACGTTGAATCAATCCGTAAGGAGAAAATCAGATCCTGAGTGGAGAAACTTAAGATTCGCATCTGAAGCACCTCAATTGTCCTGCCCTCTATAATCACCCAATAAGAGCAGATTATTACCGCTGCTATTGAGATCGCCTGAGAGATCATCAAGCATTTTTCGATGTAAAATTCGCGAACCTCGTGCCGAAAAATACGATCGCAAATAATAAAAAATAATGCCAACAAAGGCGCTCCGATAATTGCCTGCGCAATAGTTGTTGATAGAGTAACGGTATTCATAAATATTTCACTCAATGCGCGATCTCGACAAATGAAAGATGATTAGACTTGCCCATAAACCAGTCACTATACTTCTTTACCTGAAGGAGAATTTCCGTAGATGGCTCGAATCTTTGATAGCAACCCGTCGGCAGCCTCCACTCCAACTCATGCGTATCTGGATTCCAGAGCACAAGCCTAATCCACCCGCCATTAAAGCAACGCTTTATATTCTCCTCCGACTCAATCACACGTTCAATCTGAGCCCTCTGGCAGACAACGACCAGGAGCAGACGCACGGGCTCATGTATTTCTATCATTTGCGTCGGAAGCCCGGTCCTCAAGTCGCTTGAAGTTCCGTTCATGATACCAACTAATGAGACGATATTATGAGGTAATTTTGTTCCTGCTCCATAAACTTCATTGTCCATAGCAGAAAAGAGATACTCAAGATTAATACCGCCACAAACAGGAACAACGGCTCTCAAAATACCAAGCAGGATATTCGCTTCAGCATCAATCTTTGGATCATACGAAACCAAAAAAGAACGTCGATCGAGAAACAGCCCCGTGGTTAATTGTCGAGGCCCAACGATGCACATCGCATTAGTCGCATGTCCATACTCAGGTCGCGCCTCTGCAAGCATGTATGAACGCGCAAGCGCCTCTTGGGCAGCCTGATCACTATTCTTGACCCGTGAACGGACGAAGCGACGGCAACGTTCGAGTGCATTTTGCTTGGTTGCACTCTTCAAATCACCCTTTACCTGCTCAAGTAGTGGCAAAAGCAGCTCCGGACATTTTTCGTTATCAAAATATTCTATCTGGTCGCTGCAAGTATTATGAAATGCCCCAAAAAAATGTGTCCGTTGTGGAATGGAGATACCAAATCGAGATACAACCAAGGCTCGTACCTGTGGATTATTCGCCATAATGCTGAATGCACGCGCATTAATTCTCCCTGGACGTCCGCCACAGGCGCCGCAATCATACGCCGACCGCAGTGGATTATTTCGGCTCGACGAGCCATGCCCTATCAGGAAAATTAAATCAGAGAAATTATCAATTAAACCAATACCTCGGAGAACGTTTGTGACTCGCTCGGCCATCTCATCCAACGTATATCCCGGCATATCAGAGCCAGTGGATCCATCGGAATCAAGCTTTAATTCAGCAATATCAGTATCTAGCTTTAATTCCGCTAGATCATGAGGAATCACTGATTCTCCTCCAAATAATCGACTGAGGATCTGCAAACTACGCGGAGCAATGACACCAAAAATCATAGGGATGACTGATATACATCCAGCGAGAGAGAGGACAAGGCTATGAACTATCGATCCCGAACCGCGATTAACGTAGCCTGAGACACGAAACCACGCCTCTTGCTTCTTGCGATACTGCGAAAGTCGTACCTCCAGCCCCTCTTTCGGAATTTCACGAATTGCATGGGTAGGCTTAATAATGACCGGGCAATAAGGAGCAGAAGTACCGCTCATCAAAGTATAGTTGGCATCGATTCCAAAGAAACCAGCAGTGCCAAAAGTTTGATAAGAATCACTACTTGCCTCCAAATGTCGCCGTATAGATTCTTCACGGTCATCAATACAAAAGAGAAACTGAGCTTGGGGTCTCTTTATGTCACTCGATATCTTTTGTGAATGATGTGCGAGAGCATTTAGTGTTCGTGAATAGAAATTATTCTCGTACGCAAGATGCCAAAGGCGGCGGCGGCGAACTTCATCGAAGGAGAGCAGGCAGCGCAAGAGTGCTGCAGCCGTTGCTGAATCACTCAAAAATAATTCCCCAATTCCCTGTGCTGAAATAAAACTAAGCACATGATATGCAAAACAATAAACTGCATCTATGGTCTTTAGTTCAGTGCTCTCTTTTGGCGTCTCTGCAACTTTTGAACGATACAAAAAAGAATGCTGCGCATACTTTTTCACGATCAGTCGCACATTCAAAAAATCGAGCAACTTAGGTTTAATTTCATCTTGTTGGTCCTGCAGCATCTCCGGTTTATTTTCAACCAACGCAACATAGCCCGCCCATCCTTTGAGTGAGAGTGCCTCCTGAAGCAAAAATGACCGCTGTTCGACCTCCTCAACTCTGAAGTCACTGAGGAGCTCTTTGAGGAGATCAAGAGGATTATCCTGCTTTCGATAAATCTCAAGATCAAATCGGAGCGGCTCCAGCCACTTTGGAATGGCATAGTGCGCACGTTCTACCAGCGCAAGAAAAGCTGGCAACATACCCAGAGCTCTGCCTGGCATTAACTGGTTAGAGAATCCAAGATCAAGGTACTCTTCACTGAAACGAATGAGTAATGGATTTATCATCTCCTCGCAGATATCAAATTCAATGTTCTTTGTATGCGGTTGACTATGATTCCACGCATCAGACACAGAGAGAAGTACCGCAGCCCAAAGAATAAATCTTTCAGAGCTTTTTACATCATCCCCTCGCGGAACTGCCCTAATAAGCGCTTCGAGACTTTCAGCCGTCTCATGATTTAGGCGATGAAGTCCGTCAGTTTTTCTTCCGTTTGCATGCTGCTCAAGCCAGACTCGAAGAATGTTGTCTGAGATGTTTTGCAATGGGATTCTGTCTGCCGATTCTCTTAGTAACCATTTGACTTGCTGAAAACTCTCGACCGGTGGAGCCGTAACGAGAAACTTCTTAAGCAGATCATGCTCTGAATAACCCCAGAATATTTGAGGATCTTTTATAAGTTGAACTACTATCTTTTCAAGATCTTGTTCGCTTATTCGACCACTTTGGTATTCATCAAGATAGCGTTGTTCAGGAAGGAATGCCTGCGCTCCATAAACCTGTGCCGCCTCTTCAACCGCATCCTCAAAAGCAAGATGCTCAAACGCATGCAGCGTATTGTGATGTATAAAAACATCGATGGGTCCTTGCGACGGAAGAAGTTCAGCAATTTCTTCAAGTATATGGATAAGCCGGTCAGCTTCTTTGTGTTGATGTTCCATAACAGGTTAGCTTTGCACAAAAGGACTTTTCCTAGATTTTGCTAGATTTCAACGAACAATCCTACGAGTTGCGCTTGAGTGGCTACTCACCGGGACAAGTCTGTCGAGACCTATCAGATTAACTGATCGCTCTTCACCCTGCTCCAATTCTCTCACCTGCTTCATAAAGGTATGCTCAACTAAAATGGTCCTAGAAAAATCACACGTAACAGCCCGCCCCCGCGAACGTTCGATCGCTCTTTTGAAACCAATCACGTTAGCAAATGAGCACACCTCTGGCAGCGTAATCAGATAAGGAGAATCAGCACCCTCTTCCTCCGCGAGAACTGGCCTGATGAAGTACTTAATGGGCGCACCTAAAAATGTGCAAACCACTACTTTAGCAATAATGCCCAAGAACACGCCAACCAAAAGGTCGGTCATTAATGTTCCAATTATAGTCACCGTAAATATAATCAGTTGTTCTATACCAATATCTTTGCATTCAAGGAAATGTTTAGGTGCAGCCAAACGGTATCCAGTAACACAAAGCACGCCCGCCAATGCAGCAATAGGTATCAGGTGAATCACTGGCGCAAGGAGCACTACAAAAATCAGCAAAAATGCACCGTGAAAGAAGTTAGCCCAACGAGTTCGCGCTCCATAGCTTATATTTGCGTAAGAACGCACCACCTCTGAGATCATCGGCAAACCACCAACAAATCCGCAGAGCAAGTTGCCGAAACCAACTGCCATTAAATCGCGATTCATGTTGGCTTTTCGTTTATAAGGATCAAGCCCGTCGACTGCTTTTGAAGTGAGCAGTGCCTCAAGCGAACCAATCAAAGCAAACATCAACACAAACTGAAGTGATGTCATACTAAACAGCTGAGAAAAATCTGGAAACGTAACTCCTGCCAAGAAATTCTGTGGAATACTTACCAAGTATTTATCATCAATAAAGTAGTTCAATGAATACCACTTGTAGTCGTGCGGGTGCTGAAAATCGAAATACAGACAGAAACCAACTCCCGCGAGAACGGCGAGTAACGGCCCAGGGAAATAGCGCGCGATACGTCCAAAGATGGTCGTTGCAAAAATGACGATCAGAACACTCGTTACCCCAATCAGTGCAACTTCAGGGTTCATGGTAACCAGAGAGTGTGGTATCTCAATTAAAAGATCGATTGAATTCTTTGAAAGTGCCTTCACCCCAAGTAGTGGATGAATCTGTTTTGAAAATATAATAATGCCGATTGCCGCCAACATGCCGTGCACAACAGACGCCGGAAAGAAATCCACAAAACGACCTAGCTTGAACCAAGCAAAAATAATCTGAATTGCACTTGCAAAGACAATTACCGCCAGAGTGTAGCGATAGCCATTAAAATTATTTCCTTGTCCAAGCATCTCAACTGATGCAATTGCGATCGCAATCAGCCCTGCTGCGGGACCTTTAATGGTTAACTGCGAACCACACAAAGGCCCGACCACAAGGCCACCAATGATTGCAGTCACAACACCACCAAACGCCGGGAAGCCGCTTGCCATAGCAATACCGAGGCAGAGCGGTAACGCAATCAAGGAGACTAAAAGTCCTGAGATTAGATCACTCTTCCAGTTCTCGGATAAACCTTTCAGGCCATCAGATGGGATTTTAGATAATGGAAGAGATTGCGCCACTTTTGGCGTTACAGACGAGACCATAGAACTCCTTACTAAACGATTAGAACTAATAAACTAATTATTAGACCTTAAGGTCGAGTCTAGTCGTCTTATAGCGGCAGGCTACGGCTCGGCATATTGGTACACTACGCTATGATGATAAGAGCAATCAGAAAATTTAGTCAACGTACTTAATAAATTTTGAGATGGATAAAAACCACTAGATGAATGCCATCAGCTAGCAACCTATTGAAATAATTATTTTTTTTTGTGTATAATTTTTTCTTTCGCACGAGCTATTGTGAACGCGAAGATATTTAATACCTTTTTGCCAATGCTTAATAGTTAAGCGCAGAGCACTCGATGGATACGCTCAGTGGGAATTTTGCTCCGAGCATCCCTGCGTGCTCGGCGCTTGAATTCCTCTTAAAAAATCAACCTGCTTTAAAATTAAATTCCGCACTATCCATCAGCTAATTGATCATGCGGTCACTGGTGCCGAAGTATTACAGGGGCTAAGCCTCAAAATAAAATCGTGCTTTCTGCTTAGGCAAGGACGGAGTCCGGTGATCGCTTACCGCACGAGGGATGCTGTAACAGCGGGCTGAATCACTCTGAAGATCCCTCTCAAAGCGCAAAGATTACTATAGAAAGATAGGAAAGTTGAGTAGAAACGACACGTGCAATGAATGGAATTCATTGCACGTGTCTGAACCTGTTAAGCAACCTACCTTGGGGGAAGAACTGGCCCGGGACTCGCAGGGATGTCTTTTCTCTGCGGGATCGGAATCAGATCTTCCACCATAGGAGCAACTTCAACCTCATCAGCTGGGGTGGGTTCGATCGAAGCCGGAGCAGGAGCAGGAGAAGGAGAAGGAGAAGGATTTTCAATCTTCACCCACACCAACTGAATCTGCCCACCCCTCGACACCCAAGTTGCAAAATAGGTCTCCCCATTTCGCACATTGTATGTCTTTGGCCCATACTGATAGCACAACTCCGCCCCTCGAAATCCCGAAACCGCTTTCGGGATTCGGCATCCACGGGCATCGAAGGGTTCCACGAACTTGTGCGCACATTGCGCCGAGGAATTCTCTCCCGTCTGCCAATGTGCTCCGTTCGTCACCCAGTGGTACTTGCCATCTAGGTAGTACGAAACCGTACCCCCGAACACGACAGGCCCGCGCACGATTAATGGGATGTGCGAAACAGCTCAACCAACGCTTTAAAGTCCTGCGGTAGGGGGGCGCTAAAGGTCAATTGCTCAGAGCTTATCGGATGGATAAAACTGAGCGTTGCTGCATGCAGGGCCTGTCGTCCGAATTCAGTCGAAGCATCCTTCAACGCCTTAGGAAGATTTGATAGATCTCCGTACGATTTATCCCCAATCAACGGCGACCCGATCGAGGTCATATGCACACGGATCTGATGAGTTCGTCCGCTCTGCAAAACACACTCCAGTAACGTTCCGTGCGAGAACCTCTCAAGCACTCGCCAACGGGTCAGTGAGGGGCGGCCCTGCTCAGTTATTGCCATTATCTTTCTATTAGTCGGATGTCGTCCGATCGGTGCCTGCACCTCGCCTTGATCCTGCTGTTGAATAGCTCTTACAGAACGTGGCGTGCTAAATACGAGCGCCCAATAACGCCGATCAATGCTGCGTTCGGCGAACTGTTTAGAGAGTGCGGCATGCACCACCGTTGACTTGGCTACAACAACTATACCGGTCGTATCTTTATCAAGACGGTGCACAATCCCTGGGCGATTAGCCTCCCCGACTTGCAACTGCACCTTTCCAACATGGCCTACGACCGCATTGGCTAATGTATGTGTAGCGTTGCCGGCGCCTGGATGCATCGATAGTCCGTGTGGTTTATTGATCACTAGTAGATGCTTGTCCTCAAAAAGGATCTCAAGGGATAACTGAAGGGGTTGCAGAGTCGTCGTGGGCTCTTCGACCGATAGAAGCTCGATAATCGCAGCACTCTCGACCTTGAACGCTGGCTTAAGGACCTGCTGACCATCTACGGTTACCCTGCCCTGCTCTATCCAACGCTCTACCTGCGAACGACTGCAGGCCAAGCTCTCTGCTAATTCAGCAACCAGCACACGGTCGAGCCGTCCAAGCTCCCCTTTATACTCAATACGGTATGTTGACTTAGACATCTGTTAAACTCCTGCGAGCAGTTTCTACATCCCTACCGATCTGAGCCTTTAGCTCCTCAACGGAGCCGAATCTCTCTTCATCACGTAACCGCTCAATAAAACTAACATGCATACGACAACCATACAGACTGCGCGCTTGAATATCTAGGATATGAACCTCCAGCCGCTCGCAACGTCCGTTAAAGGTCGGGCGGGTACCGATATTCGCAACCCCCTTGTATGAGGCACCGAGCACCTCAACGTAACAGGCATATACGCCGCGCTTCGGTATGAGCCGTTTTCCAACCGCGATATTGGCGGTTGGATAGCCGATCATACTTCCGCGCTTATCTCCGTGACCAACACGGGCCGAGATAGTAAAGGGCGAGCCCATCAGATGCGCTGCTGCGCGCATATCCCCGATCCCAACCAGATCTCTTATGGTGCGCGAGCCGGTTCGCACCCCTGCCAGCTCAAAACGGGGCACAACGTGTAGTGTAATTCCGTAATTCGGCAACTCACGCTTAAGGAACTCAAGGTTACCCTCGCGCCCACGCCCAACAGCAACATCCTCACCAACAACGATGGCAGTAGCACCGAGCGCACGAACCAGCACCTGTTCGATAAAGCTTCTCGCAGATAGTTGCGAGAAGCTCTTTGTAAAATGAATAAGGTACAGTAGCTGAACCTTTAGCTCGGCAAGCCTCTCGGCTTTCTCACGCACGCTACTTAAGCAGCGGGGCTCATCTCCACCCCGTAGCACCCTGATCGGATGGGGATAGAATGAAAGCGCGATCCTGGGTCGATCTCCTGCTACCTGCGCCAACGCACTGAGGACAGCTTTATGCCCGAGGTGAATACCATCAAAGTTTCCGATCGCAACGGCCGCACCCCTCCACTGTTCGGGGAGCTCGCGTGGATAACGGGCTAAGCGGACACGTTTTGCAAAACTCATGGGCAATCCAAACGATCAACGTTCCTAGAGCAGCGCCCTATTTAAGCTCCTTCAGTCGCTCCTTTGCGACGGTGGCCTCGGATGACTTGGCGTAGTCCTTGATCAGTTTCTTAAGGCTATCGCGTGCGGTATCTTTATCACCCAGACGAAGCAACACTGAGGCCTGACGAAGCAAACTTGCTGGAGCTCTGTTGCTCTTTGGAAATCGCGCCACGACCTCGGCATACGAGCGCAACGCCCCCCGATTATCGCTTAAACCATCGTAGGCAACTCCCTGCCAAAATAATACGACTCCGGCCTTATCCCCAGTATCAGCATGTTCAGTTGCATTCTGCAGAAGCGGCAGCGCATCTGCGAACCTACCATCACGCAAACATCCCAGGGCATCCATAAATATCTGCGCCTTATCTGCGGCGAGCCCATTTGCCCAGACCTCATCGGCCTCAAGCTCTGCAATTGGAACTACTGTCGGTGGCGGAACCCGTTTTTTAAGAGAGCTGAGATCATCCCTGATAGCCGAAAGATCGGAGCCTAGGCGCTTATTCTGCGAGAACTCAAGCTCCTCAAGCCTTCCAGAGATGAGCTTAACCTGACTATCAATAGAGTTAATTGATTCGGTCTGTTCCGCTTGAAAAGCGCGCATATCGTTCATACTGCGCTCTAATCGGGTAACCTTTTTTCCAAGATCGTAGCCGGCGCAACCGTTCACCAATAGAGCTATCAATACAACGCCAACTCGCCTCATAAAAATCGACCCCCAAATGACAAGACCCCAAATGAGAAGACCTTAGAGCCAGCTGCTAACAGTGGCTCTAAGGTCCATATAAAGCTGCGGTCATGCAACCACAAGCTCTGTCTAACTAATCGACCTTGAAGTGATCGCGGCGATTCTGACTCCATGCAGCCTCATTGTGCGCTGGATCGAGCGGAAGCTCCTCTCCATAGCTCACTGTGCTAACATCAGAGTCAGGAATTCCTAGCGAACGTAGGTGGTCTGCTCCAGCGCGAGCACGGCTAGCACCAAGTACCATATTGTACTCAGCAGTTCCGCGCTCATCGCAGTGACCCTCTACCTGAACCTTCTTGCCTGCGTTCATCTTCAACCAATCAGCGTTGGCCTGAAGTGTGCTCTTGGCTGTGCCATTGAGCTTAGATGAATCGAAAGCAAAGTGAATATCCTTAAGTGGACCATCTGCATTTGGTGATGGAACGTTCTCAGGACCACCAGCTGTGCGGCAATGACACCCTGTTGCAAGAACTGCAATCAGACTTACTGCTAAAACTTTTAAACTTCGCATAATTTCCTCCAGAAATACTATCTGTCTAAATCTATATTTAGTCGGGACTCGCTAGCTGCGCTATGACATCACGCTTAGCAAATCACCCACCTATAATAAAACCTCCGATAAGGCCGTACCGAAAGACACGACTGACAATCTAATCAACCCTGTCTTCCGAAACAACCAGTCTACCGTGTGGTCACTACTTGATACTCGACAAAGCCAAAGTTTGCAATAAGGTAACTGCTTGGATCTTAGAGCTTCGACGATATCTGAGTGTATGTACCGCATCCTTGCCTTAGATACTACGGCATAGGGCCCCAAGCCGGCTCAAAATCACCACTTCGACTCTTTGCAAGCTGCTTTAGATTCGTACCATCGGTGCGCATCAGGGCTATTCCGTATCCACCACCAAATGAGGTAGTTGCGAAAACTATATATCTACCGTCGGGCGAGAACTCAGGGTCCTCGTTACTCCCAGAGCTGGTTAATTGAACGGCGTTTGATCCGTCTGGGTCGCTCACAAAAAGCTGAAAGTTTCCGTCTGCTCTACACACAAAAGCTATCTTATCCCCGACAGGAGACCAGCTCGGCGAGGTGCAGTAGTTTGAGGTTACGAAGCTAATCCGACGCGCATTAGAGCCATCGATCCCCATGCGATAAATCTGTGGGCCTCCGCCCCGATTTGAGCAAAATACAACCTCAGATCCATCTGGAGATGGAACAGGCGAGACGTCGATTGCTCGATTAGGGGGAGTGAGCCTCCGCACTAGCTTCCCTTCTGTATCGATCAGAACGATATCGCTATCAGAGCCCTCTGTGCGTGATGTCAGGATCTGGTTGGCGTTTAGAAAGTGCGCGCCGATCTCGAGCTCTGAGGTTTTGCTAACCTGGCGTGTCGCCTTTGATGCAACATCAAGAGTAAAAAGATCCGGAACCCGATTCCTAAAGCTTGTGTAAATAAGTTTAGTACCGGATGGATCCCAGTCCGGTGATAGCGCAAGACCACGCTCATTAGTGAGCTGCCTAACGTTAGTTCCATCCATATCCATTACGAACAGCTCCTTGAACCGTCCCACTCGGGATGAAAATGAGATCTGAGATCCAAAGGCCCCTGCCGTGCCGGTATAGAACTTCATGATCTCGTTGGCGAACTTATGTGCAATCAACTTGCTCTGCGAAAGATCGGCGTTGTACTCCTTAGCGAGCACTACGATCTGCTTCTGAACATCGAGCAGATAGAGACGGGCACGTACCCGTCCCTGCTCAACCGAGATATCGCCTTTTACAAGCCCCTCAGCCCCGATCACGCTCCAATCTGAAAAGGTAGTGGCCTCTGGCCTGCCACATTTACTTGGAGTCTCAATGTAGCTCTTCTGATCAAGCACCTCGAAATACCCTGAGAGATCCAGATCGCGCCCGATCACGGTCGGCAACTCCCCCTCTGGCCCGCGCTCCTCCGTCTCTATACAGAGCCGTGGCAATGCGAGCGGGATAAGCCGCCCAGCCCCCCTCACGTACAGGTCTGTTTGCGCCTCCGCGGTAGCAGGGATAAGAGCCGGGATAATAGCGGACAAAGACAGCAGGGCGATAATATTAACGAATAATCTTTTCATGGAACTCTCCTATGCGCGGGTGATCAGCATGTCAAAAATGCACTAGTCTTGTCCTGCGCGCAACCCGCACAGCTTAATCCCTTGGATCAAAAGTTATCCGCACGCTTTTAAAGTAGAGCTCATAGACGCTCTCTGGGGGCCTCGGCAGTGGACTAGCCTTCATGACAGCCCGCATCACCGATTCATCGAAGTTGCCATCGCCTGAGCCCTTTACGAGCCTTACGTTCTTGACCATACCATCAGGCTCGATCTCGAATGAGACCTGCGTTATCAAGCTTGCGTTTGTATCGTACCAACGCCAAGCATCCTTAATACGACTGCGGAGTAGTTTCTCATAAACGAAGAATTCAGGGGGACGCACAACCCCTCCCCCCATTCCCTGGCCGCCTACACGGGCTGCGCCAAACCCCTTTCCGCCACCCTCTGATGACTCTCCGAGGTAGCGCTGTAAAGCTGCCTGCAGCCGCTTATCAACATCCTCACCATCACTCTTCTTTGTCTGTTTTGGATCGCTCTTAGTATCTGTTTTCTTGCTAGGAGCTGCTGTCGGCTTGGCGCTAGGTTTAGGAGTAGCTTTTGCTGTTGGTTTTGGCGTTGGCTTTGGGGTGGGCTTGGGCTCAGCTACGCTCACTTCAGCATCATCAACTGGCTCCTGCGCATCCTCAATCTGCTCAGGCTTAACTTTGAGCTCCTGTGACTGCTCGGCAGCGACGTTTTTCATGGGAGCAACCTCGCTTGGCTTATTATCCTTCGGGACCTGGCTCGCTCCTCCGAGCGTCTTGCCACCCTCAATTGAGACCGAATAGACAACGGGCTCGGAAAGCTCTCCCATATTGGGAAGAACCCCTACAAAGATAAAATAGCCAATGATAAGGTGCCCAACGATGGAGAACGCTATACCCATGCGCTGATAGTCGTCAGGTTTATGTTGCAAGGCGCTCACAGTCACCGTTTGACCTTCTAGGCTCCCTTACCATCTGGCGCCGCTGAAACCAACCCGATCTGGGTGATTCCACCTGCATGCAGTGCGGCCATAACCTCCATGATCCGTCCGTATCCAAGCGCTACATCGCCCTTGATATAGACCTTATGATCCTCTGGCGGTTTGTTGGCAAAGATAGCCTTAATCTTCTCTGGCAATACGCTCAGCTCGACCTTATTACCAGCGCCGATAAAAATAGTCCCAGCCTTATCAAGCGAGATTACGATCTGCTCACTTGAGCCCCTCAGTGGTGCGGTCGTAGCCTTCGGAAGGTCAACCTCAACCCCCTGCTGCAACATCGGCGCAGTAACCATGAAGATAACGAGCAGTACAAGCATTACGTCGACAAGTGGCGTAACGTTAATTGCTGCGATCGGTCCATCTGTATCTGAGCTAAAATTACTGGCCATCTCTACCTACTGAACGTTCAGAGCTAATCTACTTGACAAAATAACGCCGCGCGATGTTTAGAAACTCCTCAGAGAAGCTGTCCATCGATTGACGAAACCTCCTGATAGAGGCTGTAAAATAGTTAAAGGCGATCGCCGCTGGAATCGCCGCTGCGAGACCAATAGCGGTTGCTACGAGCGCTTCAGAGATACCTGGCGCTACGGCCTGGATAGTTGAGTTCTTGGCCTGACTGAGTCCATGAAAGGCGTTCATAATTCCCCACACCGTTCCGAAGAGTCCGATAAAGGGCGCAGCACTTGCAACGCTGGCAAGAAACGTTACTCCATTTTCAAGACGATGGGTCTCCTCTAGCTCAGTACGTCTGAGGGCCCGCTCAACCGTGCCTAGTTCGGCTGCAATATCAGTGCTCATGGGCCTAGCCCCGTCCTTGCCCTCTTGGAGGGTAAGAAGGAGCTCCCGGTAGCCGGAGGTAAAGACAGTTGCCAACGGGCTATCTGTCAGACGGCGAGAGGACTCGTCGATACGTGAGAAGTTACGTGAATCCCAGAAAACCTGGGCGAACTCATCTGAGGTTTTCTTGGCCTTTCTAAACTGAATGACCTTGGCGATAGTTATCGCCCAACTCCATACCGAGAGGATAATAAGAAGGATTAAGACGCTCTGAACAACGAAGCCCGAGCCGAATATCATGTTCAAAATGTTTGGGGGTTCTAGCGCTAACACTGGGTCCACGGGCACTCCTTAACTCTACAAAATAGCACCCTAAACATGCCACACAGTTACGACTCACACCAGACATGGGCTGGATGTTTCTTTTTAGTTCAGAGGGGGTTATAACATCCCTTGATCAACATTGAACTGACTAATACTTAGGAGTCCCCATGAGCGTTGGAATCGCCATTAACGGATTTGGCCGCATCGGACGTAACATCGTGCGCCAGCTCTTCACAAACAAGCAATCTAAGCAGATTAAGGTGGTTGCTATTAACGATCTGACGGATCCGCTGACCCTCGCCCACCTCCTTAAGTACGACTCGGTACACGGCCGTTTTCCTGGCACAGTTGAGGCAGGAGATGGCTTTATTACGGTCAACGGCCAACAGATTAAGGTATTGGCCGAGAGAGACCCTGCCAAGCTGCCTTGGGGTGCTCTAGGGGCTTCAATAGTGCTTGAGTGCACCGGTCTCTTCACCCAAAAGGAGAAAGCCAAGCTACACATGCAGGGCGGCGCCAAGAAGGTTCTGATCTCAGCTCCTGCTCCAGATCCTGACATTACGCTCGCCTATGGTGTTAACCATAGCGCCTACAGGCCTACTGAGCACCATATCATCAGCAACGCTTCGTGTACCACGAACTGTCTTGCTCCTGTGGCCAAGGTGCTCGTAGAAAACTTCGGAATCGTCCGTGGATCTATGACAACGATTCACTCATATACGAACGATCAACAGATCCTCGACCTCCCGCACAAGGACCTGCGGCGTGCCCGCGCAGCTGGCATGTCGATGATTCCAACCACCACTGGCGCTGCCAAGGCAGTTGGGCTTGTTATCCCTGAGCTAGTTGGCAAGGTTGACGGTTTCGCCATTCGCGTTCCAACTCCGGACGTCTCCGTTGTGGATTTTGTAGCTGAGCTTGGCCAGGACGTCACCACAGAGGAGCTCAACCGCGCCCTACAGAGCGCCAGCGAGAACGCCCTTAAAGGCATCCTTGGCTTCTCAACTGAGCCCCTTGTATCGATTGATTACGTCGGTGATACACATTCAGCGATCGTCGACTCACTATCGACCATGGTGGTTCAGAAGAGGCTCGCCAAGGTTGTCGCCTGGTACGATAACGAGATGGGCTTCTCGGCCCGTATGTGCGACGTGGCGGAGTTAATCGCTAAGGACCTTTAGTCTCATGCGCCAACAACACCTCCTGATCGGAAACTGGAAGATGAACCTAGGCCCGCAGCATGCGGCGTCCTTCGCACGCGAGCTCCGCTCAAAGACTCCGGCGCTCACACAGACGCAGGTCTGGGTTACTCCGCCAACTGTAAGCCTGAGCGCTACTATTGCGGAGTTAGCTGGTTGTTCGATTGTTGTTGGCGCACAGAACGTGCACTGGGCATCATCTGGGGCCTTTACCGGCGAGACCTCGCCACACTTTTTACGCGAGATCGGAGCTACCTTCTCGCTACTTGGACACTCGGAGCGCCGTACCTACTTTGGCGAAACATCGGAGCAGGTAGCCGCACGCGCCGAGGGAGCCCTGGCAGCTAATCTGACCGCGGTGGTGTGCATAGGAGAGACTGAAGCGGAGCTTGCTGCTGGCGCTACCGAGCGTGTTCTTGAGGAACAGTTAGCCCCTGTACTTAAAAACCTCTCTGCAGAGGATAGTGCGAGAGTTGTGCTGGCCTACGAACCTGTCTGGGCTATCGGTACCGGCAAGGTAGCGACGCTAGCTGAGATCGCCACAGCTCACAGATTTATTCACTCCCTGTGGAACAAGCACAGCTTTCCAGCTCAGGCCACCATCCTATACGGGGGTAGTGTAAACCCAACTAACTTTGCCGAGATCCTAGCTCTTGCCGAGGTTAGTGGTGCATTGGTGGGTGGAGCTAGTATTAAGATCGATCAGTGGCTGCAATTAATCCAGATCGCTGAAGAGACCCCCGCTCTAGGGAGTTAGAACTCCGATATTATAGGATCGCTCGTGACCTTGGTCCGACTTCCAGATGTTCCCAATAAGAAGAATCGATCTAGGGAATTCTTAGCGCTCCCGGGCCTAAAGGCGATGTTGTATGTGCCATCAAGATTCTGTTGAAAGCGTTGCACACGGGGATAAAACGCATAGTTTTTGCTGTATGGTCGGGCGCCGTACTTATCGTATGCAATAAACGACCAGATCCCGGTCGCATCTCCACGTACCTTAACGATCCTCTCGCCGTTGAGGTTGGCTCTAGCAAGACGCACGGTCCGTAGAAGCTTTCCATTTGCAATAATTCCTATGCTCTCCACATCGGAGGCGCGAACCACGAGATCTGCTGTAATAACCGCTGCTATACCAGTAGGCCCGGAGCGCTGACGAACCGCAACCGAGGAGAGAAAGAAACGGGGCGTAAAGATTGGCTGCACCTTAGGACCAGCATCAACACCTGTAGCTTGATCAATAAACTTAACGACCGGTATAGAGAGCCACTGCAAAAGCACTCCGCGGTCTGCGCCGCCTGCTGCCATCGTACGCAGCGTCTGAGCGTGCGCCCCCCGCAATTTAAACGCTACATCGCTACTAGACAGACCCTTACTTGCCCCACCTGCTAATTCAGAAATAACCCCTTCGAAAGCCGTGATAGCGTCTGCTTGGCGACCGGGCGGGATACGCTCCTGTACCTTAAACTTGGCGATACTCTGAACACCTTGCTTCAAGAACGCCTGGGCGTCGCGCGTATTAAGTTTATCAAGCGTTATCGTGGATGGAATCTGGGCATCCTTTGATCCGCCGGTGCCACGAGCCTTTACACTAAAGTCCCAGCCAGAGAATAACCCCGAGCCCTGTGGATCAGGGGCATCAGTACCTTTCTTCTGTTGTTTGGGCTGTGATTTTTGAGGGGCCTCGACCGTTCCCAATTTGGCATTGAGCTTCTGAAGAGCCTCTGGCTTAAGCCCCGCCCTCTGTTCGTCCTGGCTCTTGTTTGCTACTCCAGCTGCTGCGACCTTAGTACGTTTAGCACTATCTCGCCCCTCAACGAGAAACTTTAATGCTGGTGGCATAAAGAAGAGCCCTATTACTACAGCTAGCACCACAAAGGTGACCCAGGCTGCTCGTGCTGATAATCCCAAAAAACGGCTATCTTGAAAATTTGCCATATACTGCACATCATGAATACGGGAGGGCCTATAATCGAGCCCAACCAGAATCTATTACTATAGTGATCAAATACACCCTAAAACGAACACAACTATCTTCCTCCCTGATATGGGGGGTAATGATAGGTTATGTAGCATCTTAAATGGCTTAAAATTGCTAATCAAATGTTATGTGAGATATCAGGCACTTAGGAACAAGAACGGTACGACATAGTGAATAGTTACGAGTTCCAGAGCTTTTTAACGTCCCCGTTTAAGCGCGCACCAACCTGGCTAATAACGTGGTGCGCTAGGTAGCACGCTCGCCTTGCTGCCTCGAACGGAGTTAATCCGTAATTAATTCCGTATAAAAATGCGCCGGCAAACATATCTCCTGCGCCGGTAAGATCGCGTGGCTGACTTGGAAAGGCTGGAACGTGCAGCTCCTCTCCCTGCCACCAAATATAGGCCCCACGTGCGCCTGCTGTCAGCACAACGTGCGGAAACCTCTCTTTAAGAACGCGTCCGGCTGCTGTGATCTCTTTGGTATTTGAGAGTGCGGCTGCCTCCTCTTCATTGGCGAAGATCAGATCCGTCTGTTCAAGAGCCTGCTCTAGATGTGTAGCGAAACCGTGCACGACCCATGCATCCGAACAGGTTACCGCCACCTTCGTATCGGATTTACTAGCTATATCAATTGAGCGCTTAATTGCGGCCCGTCCCTGATCGGAGTTTGAAAATACATACCCCTCGATAAAAAGCCAGCGTGAATCAGCTATAATCTCGGACTCTATATGCGTATCTGCAAGGGTAGTACAAGCTCCCAGAGCCGTTCTGAGTGTGCGCTCAGCGTCGGGGGTAATAATCACCACACAGGTACCGGTCGCCCCTTCGGAAGCAAGTGGCACCGGCACCTTCATTCCGAGGGAGAGGCACTCGTTGTGGTAGAAACGGCCATACTCATCATCAGCAAGACGACAATATACTGCGCTGGTGCCGCCAAGTTGCGAGATTGCGATAAGCGAATTGGCTACTGAACCACCGCTTACCATTACAGGCTTAACTGTCCCGAGACGGCTTAACAGCTCCTGCTGATCCGAGGCCTCTACCAGGCGCATCGCGCCCTTTTCGAATCCGAGGGACGCGAAATCCTGTTCCGTTACATCGGTAAAGATATCCACGATCCCGTTACATACGCCACTTACATCGATTGATTTCATAGGTTTCCCGCGGAAAATACTTAAGCATATTATCCTACACGAGCTAGAACAGAAATAATAGGATCACCTTTCTCAGTGGTGCTGCCTCCGCTACTCCCTTGCTGCCCGAAAAAAACCCTTGACCGTAGAGTTTTTTGAGGTAAAGTTTTCGCTTTCTCCTAACTCTTTTACAACCTTCGTTTTCGGGTAGTCGCGTCACTCATCCCTCCAAACTCAACATCGATTAGATTGTTACCTACGGTGTTGACCTGGAGGGTGGAGAGTAAAGGTTTTACTTCCCTCTCTTACTTGTTGTGACACAGTTATCTAGAGGCGTTCTCTGGATCTGCAATCAACGTAAGCACCCCATCTATTCTAGATGGGCACATGGAGGCTGTTATGAGGACTTTTTCTTATAGGGGCTCAGAGACAATGGAGTCAGACTCCCCGGCTAAACTGGGGGGATTTTTGCCTGATTTGGAGTCGGAGGAAGCTAAGAAAAGTTCCTCCGAAAACGATCTGTTAGAGACATTTAGACGCTTTGTTAAAGGAAACCCTTTAAAGCAAGCGCAGCAGAAAGGTAAAAAACATTTTGCTTTACTGCTACGCAGGTGGGTAAAATTTCGTGCCGATAAGGAACTTATTGTAGATCCCGTCCATACTGATGCAACAGCGCCTTCACTGCACTTCAGGGGACAGCTACTCAAGGCTTATATGCAAACTGCTTCCTAGTCCATGTTTTGAGCTGCTTGATGTCTTACAACACCAAGCAGTTCTTCTTACTCTCTCTCCACCCTCTATCTACCTAAGGCGCTATCAGATTGCTCGGAATGGTGACGGGGCGCGCCTGCGGAAAGAAGCTTGCGATCTTACAGATTACAGCCTCAACCATGGCGTCAGGGCAGCTCGCTCCGGCCGATATTAAAATCCTAACCGGCGTGCGCTCAGGGATCCAATTTTTCGTTAATTTGCGAGATTTAGTGTGTAGATCCAGGTGCCGGATCTCCGAGCGACTAAGGATCTCCTCCGCATCACGCACATAGAATACCGGCATTCTGCCCTCTGCTAGTTCAACCAGATGCGAGGTGTTTGAAGAGTTATATCCCCCAACGACCACGGCGATATCACCTGTCGCATCTAATAGTCCGCCCATGGCGCGTTGATTCTCTGAGGTTGCATAACACAAGGTATCCCTGGTATCGGCGTAGTGTTCTAAGATGGTCTCGGCTCCGAAGCGCGCGATCAGGGCCTGCTTTATAATCTGCGCTATCTCATGCGTCTCCTCGGCAAGCATCGTGGTCTGATTCACTACGCCCAAACGAATAAGATCCTGAGGGACAGTAAAGCTCTGCGAGAATCTTCCGGCAAAATCTTGATAGAACTGTTCACTTGGAGCTTCTCCCCTAATATACCTGGCTAGCAGTTCGGCTTCACTCCGATCTCTCACAACCACGCTCGGCCCATCGATACGAATGTGCGAAAATGTGGCGCGCGTCTCTTCATGTGTATGCTGACCATGAATAACTATCGTGTGGCCCTGTTGCGCAAGTTGGCGTCCACGCTTCCAAACCTTCTCAACAAATGGACAGGTGGCGTTGTAGCGTTGTGGGTCGATCCCCAACTGCCCCAAAATATCAAAGATCTCCTTGGTTGTTCCGAACGCCGGCACGATCACAACGTCGTCGGGTTGCAGGATAGATAACGGAATTAGCTGCTCCCCCTCTGCGGTCTGAAGAAACCGCACCCCTAGGCGCACCAGATCGGCGTTCACGTTCGGATTATGGATCATCTCGCTTAGGATAAAGACGCGCTTATCTGGATTTTCTTCTAGGGCGCGGTAAGCTATCTCGATGGCGTTCTCTACGCCGTAACAGAACCCGAAAAAGCGCGAGATCTTAAACAAAACCGGACCGAGATCGATCTCGGTCGGCGCTAGGTCCTCCTTGCGCGCATCGGATGCGGAGCGTCGTCGTTTAATCTCCCCTATCAGGTCCGAGCGATAAATTCGCGGTATGTCAAATTGCTTCGGCATAACAACAATCTAGCATGCCCAATAGAGTGGAGTCCACGCGCCTGGTAAGCCCTTGAGCACTAATCATCAGCTACAACAGCTCCATATATGACCTCTGCATCATGCTCAGCCACGAATTGTTTGCGGCGCGGCGCTATTTCCCCCCTGATCTTTGGCGGTTTCGGGGTGCTAGCCTCTAAAGCACGATTATCGTCAAATTCCGGGACGATACTCGGCGATGGCAAAGCGGTAACTGTCTCGTATAATAATGGGGGTGGTGTTGCAATTACTAGGGAGGTAGGGGTCTCACTCGGAAGCGGTGTTGATGTTGGTGTTGGTGTTGGAATAAATATCAGCCCATCAGCTCCGTTGGTAAAGATCGGTCCGAACGAAAGCTCCACATCCCTTAGCTCCTCAAAGTGCAACGCAATCGTAACTGCACCAACACACGAAAAGCGGGCCAAGCCACGTGGGCCTTCACGCGTAAAGTCAGAGAATGGGATCTCAAGGTTATGCACAGATTGCGCTGCGCTGCGGCTTAATATGGAGGCTGAATAGCGTTGTCCAGTTGCATCGTCAGCGTCATAAACGCGTGTCTCTATGGTATAAGGCGGGCATACATCTCCAACTTCTGAGTTGTTACACCCGAGCGAAATATTGAGATCCATAATGACGAAGGCCTGCGCTCCCTCTGCCGTCAGGTCTAGGCATCGCAGGCCAAGCGCTGAAAGCTGTTCAGGATATGCATCCCCGTCCCAACTTAAGGTAAGGGAGTTAATCGCCTCGCCTTGCCCCCTAAGCCACAAGCCGCGCACACCTCCTTGCTTAAAACAGAGCTCTGCCATGCCCTGACTGCCCCCATTCAGGGTAACCCCCGTAGACCCACCAAGCGTCATACGTGAGCGAACCACCTGCGAACATATGGTATCTGCCTGGCAGTTCAATTCTATTGGGACCTCAAAACGCTCAAGTGGTAAGGCCCAGCCCATTAGCGGCCACAATAGAGCCCCGATCCATGTAAGGAATCCCAGTCGCATACTAGCCTCATAGTACAGCATATAGTGTCGTCCGATCGCTGTAATAGAGTTAGGCACTTTATTTCCATCGACAGATCGACTATGGAAGCAGGTAGTAAGAGTAATTGCCCGGGGTACCACAAGATGATTAAGCCAGACCATTGGATTAGAGAATTCGGCGAAAGCGGGGGCATTTACCCCTTTAATCCGGAGCAAGTTAACCCAGCAAGTTACGACGTTACGGTAGCAAACCACTGGATCTGCCCAACCCGTGATCCTGAGGAGCTTTTAGCAGATTCTATCGTTCTCTTTCCTGGCGAGGTGATTCTGGCGACCACACAGGAGTACCTCAAGATGCCGAGGGATGTGGTGTGCGACCTAAAGCTTAAGAGCTCGCTTGGTCGCTTATGGCTAAATCACAGCTTAAGTGGTTGGATAGATTGCGGATTTAATGGGCAGGTAACCCTTGAATTGCAAAACCTCGGTCCATATCCACGCGAGCTTTCAAAGGGCATGCGGGTAGCACAGCTCGTATTTCTCGGCATGTCGTCGGCTCCAGATGTAGCTTACGGCGAGGGGGGCCGCGGCCATTATCAGGGTCAAACTGGGGCAACAAAGGCCTGGTCTGATGAGTTTTTCCCGAAGATTCTTGGCCCGAAAAGACGCTAATCTCTTATCCTCCGTTGGTTGAATCGTATGACTTAGCATGCTATACCTAGAGTTGTGCATTAGGGGTGTATTGTACCCTGGGCAGTCTGGTCTGTTTATGCAGACATCTGCTTTATTTTGCCTTTGTTTTGAGAATACGTAGTTATGGCCAATCACAAATCTGCAATTAAGCGTCACCGTCAGAGCCTCAAGCGTCGCGATTCAAACCGTTCAGCCAAGGCTGAGGTAAGGACCGCCCTAAAGCGTGCCTCTGCGGCTGCAACATCTGGCGATAAGGTAGAGGCTCAGAAGCTCGCTCGTTCAGCTGAGTCCCTTATGTCGAAGGCTTCTAAGAAGGGCCTCTTCCACAAGGCGACCTTAGCGCGCAAGATCAGCAGAATTCAGGCTCAGGTAAATAAGGCGTAGCTCTGCTACTTCTAGTCAATATTTCTAGTCAATATTTCTAGTCCCTACTTTTATCCTGTGAAAAAACCCGACGCATCTCTCTCGAGAGCGTCGGGTTTTTTATGTCGGCCTCTTCGATCTGAGGTGAGCTAGATACTAGCCCTTAACAACCTTTAGCACCTCATCCAAAACCCCGACCTCAAAGACTGAGGAGAGTAAGGCGTTCTTCATAAAGTTCGTAACTGGAAGTCCTGCACTTAAGAGCCCCTGCTCGATCACGCTTTCAACTTCTTTAACGATCCTCTTAAACGCGGCGGCATCATTAACCGATATTCCCGTCTCTTCCTGCTGATAGGTGGCATTGAACTCATCTGCGAACCTATTAATGATCGTTTCAACGGTTGCTGCTATCAATTCAGGATGGGCGTAGCGCGCTAGACCAATGAAATATATCTCTCGTTTTGGATAATTGTGCTCCACGAAGGCCCTGATTGCTGGAGCCTTTCCTGAGGCAGCCACCGCGCGAAACTCCTTGGCAAATGAAGCTACCTGAGGATTACTGGAGCCCTCACGCTTTAGGAAGCTCTTAAGAGCTGCGTTAAGATTTTTGGCAGTTGTAAATCCGCCCTCTACTTCATCTATCGTTGTTGGTAACATCTGTAATCCTAATAAGCATCAATTTAGAAATCTGGCGCTACGGCCTTATCGTAGATCTGGCGCGCCGCATCGCTCGCCATAGAGGTCAGGGCGGATTGCTGTTGGCCACGTGCTACTTCACGCGTACTTAAGTTCGCTAGATCCTGACTAGAGAGCGAGCCACTTGCAAAATCGGGGGATGTGGTAACAACGGCACTGGCATCGGTTGCGTAGGTCTTTGTAACCCGAATCAGTGGATCTCGCCACAACACCGGTCCTGTAACACGACGAAGCTCACCGGCGAGCACCATCGTGCTATCCATCAACGAGGCTGTATTGGTGTTGGATACCGTATCGGTTGATTGCCTGACCGAGACTATCCTGACCTTAAGGGTCGCATCGGCCTGATTCTGGCGGTCCACTACACTCACAGTGCCGTAACTATCAAACTCGTCACGCAGGGCATCCGTAACGATATCAGAGAGCCCAAGCTGGGTTGAATTGTTCTCAACGGTCGGAATATAGATACTTTTTACATCTGGTGGCAAAACGCTGCCACTACCCTTTAGAACATATCCACACGCAGAGAGTCCCAGCGCAGAGAGTCCCAGCGCAATTGCAAGCAGTCTGCCGTGAATCATTAAACGCAACATAGCTAACCCCTCCTAGTTTTAATCGTACTGATACGCTTAGGAAGATGATCGGTATATGCGCGCAACCCCCTGCCCCAAACCCGTAGGTTTTTAAGGGAGCGATCTACGTTGGCCCTCATCTCTTCGGTCAGCTTGATAACGGTAGCGTGTTGTGCCGCTATGCGTCTGCCGATCTCGAGCTCCTTTGCAGAGAAATCTATCGTTCCATCTAGGTGTCTCTTCCATGAGCTTTGCCAGTCAGAGAAGGCCACACTATAAGCCTCTAGTTCATCAAGAACCTGTGGAGAGCTCTCTGTTAGAGATAAGAGAAGGGCTTTGCCAAGCTCAAGCACAACCCTTCCCTCGCTAATTGGGCGAGCAGGTGTCATTGTTGGCCCTATGAACCCATTATATTGAAGCCACAATCGACGTAAACAACCTCGCCCGTAACCCCAGAACCTAATGGCCCCAGCAGATAAAGACCGGTGTTAGCCACATCCGCCTGCGTGACGTTGCGCTTCATCGGCGCCTTCTCAGCAAAAGCCGACAACATGTCACGAAACTGCGGAATACCCGCTGCGGCCAAGGTCTTGATAGGACCGGCTGAGATAGCATTAACACGAATATTGAACTCACCCAGGTCAGATGCGAGGTAGCGCACGGAGGCTTCAAGGGCAGCCTTTGCAACCCCCATTACGTTGTAGTTCTGAACAACGCGCTCGGCTCCTAGATACGTCATGGTAAGAATTGAACCACCTTTCTCGCTCATCAGAGGCAGGGCTCTTTTGGTCACAGCTACCAACGAATACGCTGATATATCAAGCGCTGTCTGGAACCCTTTGCGAGTTGTGTTAACGAAGCGATTGGTTAGATCCTCCTTCTCGGCGTATGCCAGGGAGTGCACGACGGCATCAATTGTACCCCAACGGCTCTTAAGCTCCTCGAACATCAAATCAATCTGATCATCATGTTGAACATCGCACGGCAACACGTTCTTGCAACCGAGGCTATCCGCCAATGGACGCACACGACGCTCAAGCGCTTCGTTTAGGTAATTAAAAGCGAGCTCCGCGCCCTCTTTATGAAGCGCCTCTGCGATGCCCCACGCAATACTGCGCTCATTAGCAACACCGAGAACTAATACCTTCTTGCCGTCAAACATTCCCATGTTGGGCACCCCTGTTTAGTTAATTGAACAACGTCAAAACAACTGGATCTATAAGAAACTGAAGCAATAGAGATACAGCAAAAGAGATACAACTCAGCGACACCTAAGCGCTCGCTGCTGCCTTCTTCTTAGCTGGGGCCTTCTTCTCTGCTGTTTTCTTAGGAGCTGTCTTCTTTGGGGCTGCCTTTTTAGCAGGAGCCTTCTTAGAATCAGCCTTCTTTGCGACCGCCTTCTCAGTGACCTTATCTACTAGCTCGATGATCGCCATCTCTGCTGCGTCACCATGACGTACACGAGTACGCACGATACGGGTGTAACCACCATTTCTAGTGCTACAACGTGGTCCGATCTCAGCAAAAAGCTTGTGGACAACAGCCTTATCCATAAGATAGCTATAAGCCTGTCGACGCGCCGCTAGCGTGTCGTTCTTGCCCAAAGTAATAAGCCGCTCGACCACAGGTCGGAGCTCCTTTGCCTTTGGTACAGTTGTCTCAAAACTCTCATACTTGAAGAACGAAGTTGCAAGATTTCGCAATAACGCACGTCTATGACTAGTATTTCTGCTTAACTGCCTAAGACCCTTTCCATGTCTCATACTACACCTCGATTAGTGATCGGTCTGTTCTTTCATCTGATCAAGGTCTCTGCGTGTAGGAAATTCCTCCAGCTTCAAACCAAGTGCGAGCCCCATGTCAACGAGGATCTCCTTAATCTCATTTAGAGATTTGCGACCAAAATTCTTTGTACGGAGCATTTCAGCTTCGCTGCGTTGAACTAGCTCACCAATGTACTTGATGTCCGCGTTCTCAAGGCAGTTTGCTGAACGAACGCTAAGCTCGAGTTCGTCGATTCTACGGAATAAGTTATCATTCCATTTCTTTGACGGCTCCTCGTTCTTTGGCTCTTCGCGCTCAACGATTAGATCTTCGCCAACAAATATGCCGAGCTGATCAACTAGGATATGAGCAGCCTGCGCTATTGCTGAGCGTGGATCGATGCTACCATTCGACCAGATCTCCATAGCAAGTTTGTCGTAGTCGGTGCGTTGACCTACACGGGCATTAGTTACCGCTAGGTTTACACGACGGACCGGCGAGAAGATCGAATCGATAAAGATCGTTCCGACAGGAACTCCCTCAATCTTATTCTTCTCAGCTGGAACGTAGCCACGTCCAACCTTTACAGCGACCTCCATCCTAAACGTAGAGCCCTCTCCGAGGGTTGCTAAGACTAGATCTGGGTTAAGAATTGCTACTGCTGGATCTCCCTGGAACATACCTGCTGTTACCTGGCATGGGCCCCGAGCTTCTATGTGCAGAACTGCTTCCTCCTTGTCCTCAAGGCGCAAAACAACCTCCTTAAGGTTAAGCGATAGCTCTGTCACATCTTCAGCAACACCTGGCATGGTAGAAAACTCATGCGCAACACCATCGATGCGAATCGACGTAATAGCGGCACCCTGTAGAGATGAAAGCAGAACACGCCTAAGAGCCGTTCCGATAGTCATACCAAAGCCGCGCTCAAGCGGCTCTGCTATAAACTTGCCGTATCGACTGTCTCCGGTAACACCTTCGACCTCTACTCTGTTTGGGCTGATTAAGTCCTTGAGACTGACCTTTTTCATCTCCCTCTATCCTATCTGTAAATGACGTTTATCCGTGCTGCGCTATCCCGCCCCCATTAAGAGAGCCGCGCATACAGCACAGGTTTATTACTACCTTGAGTACAATTCTACTATTAGCTGCTCGCGTATCGTCGGGGGCAACTGCTCCCGAGTTGGTGCTGAGTTAATCGTTCCGCGAACTGCCTGCTGATCAAGTGATAGCCAGTCGGGAATAACTCGCGAACGAGCTGCCTCCATTCCTGCCACCACAAGTGGATTTTTCTTACTGCGCTCGGCCACCTCTACAACATCCCCCGGAGAGGTGGTGTATGATGGAATTGAGACACGTTTGCCGTTCACAAGCACATGCCCATGATTAACGATCTGACGTGCCTGCCTACGCGAAGAACCTAAACCGAGACGGTACACGATGTTATCTAGACGACGCTCAAGCAGAACAAGCAACTCTGTGCCGGTTACGCCCTTTGTCCCTGCGGCTCTTTCGAATACACCGTGGAACTGGGTCTCGAGTAGTCCGTACGTCCTCTTTACCTTCTGCTTCTCACGAAGCTGTATCTTGAAGTTCGAGAAGGTTTGGCGACCACGACCATGCTGGCCCGGCCCACCCTCACGTTTCTCAACGGAGCACTTCCCGGTGTAGCAACGCTCACCTTTAAGGAAGAGCTTCTCGCCCTCTCTTCGACACAATCTACAAACTGGTCCGCAATACCTTGCCATGATCCAACGCCTCTATTTATTAAACTCGACGACTCTTTCTTGCACGGCAACCGTTGTGCGGAACCGGCGTAATATCTTTGATTAACGTAACCTGAATCCCAGCAAGGTGGAGCGCTCTTAGAGCTGACTCACGTCCCGAACCTGGTCCCTTAATACGAACGGTTAATGAACGGATTCCAGACTCCCTAGCCTTGCGAGCCGCAACATCACCTGCAACCTGAGCCGCAAACGGTGTCGACTTACGCGAACCCTTGAAGCCATTGGCTCCACAGCTCGACGTTGCAAGCACATTACCAGCGGGATCGGTAATCGTTACTATCGTATTATTAAAGGTTGCCTGAATATGAGCAACGCCAACTGGGACGTTCCTCTTTGTCTTTTTCTTTTTAACTGCTGTTGAACCAGCTACTCGCGCATCTGCCACAAACTACTCCTTACTAGGATATGAAATATTAATTAACTACTAGGTCTTGGTCGCTGCCTTCTTACCAGTAATCGGAGCACGACGAGGACCCTTTCTCGTACGAGCATTTGTGCGGGTACGTTGACCACGCGCTGGAAGATTCTTACGATGACGCAGACCACGATAACAACCGAGATCCATCAAACGCTTGAGCGATGCCGACAATTCACGGCGAAGATCTCCCTCAACCTTCTCGCGACGCTCTATGATCTTACGGATCTTATCGACCTGCTCCTCAGTAAGGTTATCAGTTCGAACGCTCTCCTCGATCCCTGCTTCACTAAGAATGGATTTAGATTTAGTAATCCCAATTCCGTAAATATACGTAAGTCCGCGAATGACTCTCTTGTTACGCGGAAGATCAACACCTGCAATACGTGGCATGTCTTAAAAACTCCTAACTACAATTATCCCTGACGCTGCTTATGCTTAGGCGTACGGCTACAGAAAACAAAGATCGTGCCTCTGCGCTTAATGATCTTACAGTGAGTACAAATTGGCTTTACAGACGCTCTAACTTTCACAACATCTCTCCACAATAAGATCTAAGAACAAGGGCTTCCGAACAGCTACGATTACTCTTATTCGTCAAATAATAAATCCACCCAAATCAAGTGGTTATCTACATAGAAGCCGATCTCAATGGAGGTAAAAATACCTCCAGAGAACAAAAGTCCTGTTCAAGGACGCCAGATTCTACATTTTTTTACAGCCATTACAACCCCTCCACCCCCCTCAGTGGTCCGTTTTCCGGTGGTATGGCTTTGTTTTGAAGGGTTTTTTCAGTTATTTCCCTTATTCCCAGACTCTGCGCTTATGGGGCTATGCTACTGGGCCCCAAATAGCCTCGCTCAAATTAGCCCTAACTCTCCAATACAGCGCACATACGCCCTGAGACCTCTTCTACAGTGCCAACCCCAGCAACCTCTTTCAGAAGCCCGTGCTGGCGATAATAGCCCGCTACGGGGGCTGTCTGAGTCCAGTATACCTGCAATCTATGCGCTGCCACCTCGGCGGTATCATCGCTGCGCGCCCCTGCCCCGCCCCGATGGCGAATTCGGTCGAGCAACACCTCCTCTGGGACCGTAAGCTGAACGACGCCAGAGAGCGCTATCTCTGAGCGCTTAAGAAAATCACTTAAGATCTCTGCCTGAACAACCGTTCTTGGAACCCCATCTAATAGGAAGCCCGGCAGACAGTCAGCCTTGCGAAGTCGCGCCTCTACAACCTGCATAACGAGTTCGTCGGTAACAAGCTCGCCAGCATCAAGCACCGACTTAATTTTTAATCCCAACTCGGAAGCAGACGCTACCTGCTCACGCAACATATCTCCGGTTGAGATATGAGGGATGCCATATTTCTTGCAAAGCAGAAGGGCCTGTGTACCTTTCCCAGCGCCTGGTGGTCCTAAGAGAACGATCCTCATAAAGATACCGCAATAAATCCAGATAGTTTTACTTTCGTACTATTTTACTTTCTTGCTAAGCGATTACGCCCATAGCTCGCGGAGCCGACGCCGCCACGCCCCTTAGATGAGCGCGACATAAAGCTCTCATAGTTGCGAGCAACTAGCATCGACTCGATCTGAGATGCGGTATCTAACGTTACGCCCACTACGATCAACACAGCAGTTCCACCAAATACGTAAGCAAATTGCGATGCACCCATGTTGATGTACACGACCTGTGGGATAACGCACACCGCCGAGATATAGATCGAACCCCATAGGGTCAGGCGATTAAGAACGCCGTAGAGGTAATCGGCCGTCTCTGCCCCTGGTCGTACCAGCGGAATAAAGCCCCCGTTCTTCTTGAGATTCTCTGCCACCTCAACCGGATTAAAAACTACCGCTGTGTAGAAATAGCTGAAAAGCACTATCAGGCCGACATAGAGCAGTTCATATCCCCACGCGCCCGGCGTAAAGAGCTGCCCGAAGACTGACATAGAGAGGCTTGGAATAACTGCTACAAGCGTTGCTGGCAACATCATAATAGCCGAGGAAAATATCGGTGGTATTACTCCAGTCATGTTGACTTTAAGGGGCATGTACTGCGTTTGTGCCAGCGAGCTCCTATTACCAACAACACGGCGTGGATACTGCACTGGAATTTTACGGTGCGAGCGCTCAACAAAGATAATCGCATAGATGGTAAAGAGTGAGAATGCTAGTATAAATAGGATCGAAAATGGCGACATCTCCCCCGTTCTAGCCAACTCAATGGTTGAACCGAAGACAGATGGCATGCGGGCAGCGATACCAGCAAAGATTATGATGCTCGTTCCGTTTCCAAGCCCACGCTCAGTAATCTGCTCTCCGAGCCACATAATAAAGGCGGTTCCTGCGGTCAATGTTATCATCGTAACGAGCTCAAACGAGAGGCTTGGAGTGGCAAGCCCGCGTGACTCAAGGGCGCGCGCGATCATAAAGCCCTGAAAGAGCGCCAGCAGGATAGTCCCCTGTCGTGTGTAACGTGTAATAACTCGTCGCCCTGCGTCGCCCTCCTTCTTTAAATTTTCAAGATACGGAATGCTCGGCGAGAGGAGCTGGATAATAATTGAAACCGTAATATAGGGGGATATTCCGAGTGTGAAGATCGAGAACTGTTCTAGGGCTCCTCCTGAGAAGAGGTTTATCAGGCCAAAGATGGTATTGGCGTTGTCTTCAAACATGCGGTGAATGGCGTCAACGTCAACACCAGGTGTCGATACGAACACACCAAAACGGTATACCGCCAACATTGAGATCGTGAAGAGCAGGCGTTTCTTTAGCTCTGGAATCTGAAACAGTTGCGCGATACCACTCATCTAATCCTCATTATTTTGTTATCTTGCACCATTGATACTACAACTATGGCAACTATGCAGCACAAGAGATCTTCGAAAATTATGCTGGATATTGCAGTAACAAAAAAACGGCTCCAAAGAAGGGAGCCGTCTTTAACTAATATAAAGAAAAAAACATCGCAAAGAAAAACATCTAGTCTTTGACGTTACTACTCAGAGAGAAGCTCCACCGTTCCGCCTGCTGCCTCAACACGCGCCTTAGCATTAGCCGAGATCGCATGTACCTTAATGTGTAGCTTCTTAGTGAATTCCGCGTTATCAGCTAGGATCTTAATACCAGCCCGCTGCTGCGAGCTCTTCTTAGCGTAGCCAAGATCCAAGACGGTCTGAATATCAACGGTAGTGCCGTTATCGAGGCGCTCTAACACTGAGAGACGAACGATACTATATTCGTTGTTACCACGAATTCCCTCACGAGATACGAATCCAACCTTCGGGATACGTCGATAAAGAGGCATCTGACCTCCCTCAAATCCTGGACGAACACCGCCTCCAGAACGAGCTGTTTGTCCCTTTCCTCCGCGACCAGAGGTCTTTCCATGTCCAGAGCCCTCCCCCCGCCCTACGCGGGTACGAAGCTTGCGAGCTCCTGGATTAGACTTAAGGGTGTTTAGAGTTAAATTTTCATTGGCCATATGAGCCCCCACTGCTTTCTTGATACTAATTTAGCTAACCGGAATTACTTAACTGGTGTGACCTCAAGTAGGTACTCGACCTTCTTGATCATACCCTTGGTCGCATCGTTAAGCGTAATTTCACGCTGCTTACTTATACGGCCTAAACCGATCGCCTTTAGGGTGCTTCTAACACCTGGGGAACGTCCGATATCACTCCGTATCTGCTTAATGATTACCTTACTCATACAACACCGCTCTTAATTTAATACTAACTTAATATGGATGGTATCCCATGTCCTCAAGTTTAATTCCGCGCATAGATGCCACAACCTCTGGCTCCTCTAACATGAGGAATCCTGCAATAGTAGCTTGGATAACGTTCTGCGGCGTAGTCGAGCCGAGACACTTCGTACGGATATCCTTAATACCACATACGTCCATAACTGCACGAACTGAAGCCCCGGCGATAACGCCAGTTCCAGGTGCAGCTGGCTTCATTACTATATCAGAAGGACCAGCCTTTCCAAGCACATCATGCGGAATAGTACTCCCCTTAAGAGGTACCTTGATCAGTCTCTTGCGAGCCTGCTCTGATGCCTTACGAATAGCCTCAGGAACCTCAGCTGATTTACCGAGACCAAAGCCTATGTGCCCACGACCATCTCCGGTTACAACAAGGGCGCTGAAGCTGAAGCGACGACCACCCTTTACAACCTTAGAAACACGGTTAACGAAAACCGTTTTATCGGTTAACTCACCACATTGGTCTATAGTAACTCTGCGCTTATCGAGCGTATCTTTAAAAGCCATACATCTCCGAACTAAAATTCCAAACCACCATCTCGAGCACCATCTGCAAGGGCCTTAACCCGTCCGGTGTAGAGAAAGCCGTTTCGATCAAATACTACCTGTTGAACTTTTGCTATCTTAGAGCGTCCTGCCAAAATAATTCCAACTGCACGAGCAGCGATTACAGACTTAGTGCTCGACTTGCTATCATTAGCCTCAGCTGCCTTTACCAACTTAGCTATCTCAGCCTGAACATCCTTGTCGAGGGTTGAAGCGCTAGCAATAGTAGCTCTAGTCTCATCAGCGATGAGCTGTGCATACGTATGCTTTGAGCTTCTGAATATGCTTAGGCGTGGCCTCTCGACCGTCCCAACTATCTTCCTTCGAATCTTAAGCTTCCTCTTATGACGAGGGCTTGAAGCTATTTTTTTATTCTGTGTGGCCATAAGGCACCTAATTCCCCTACTGCGTTCTAGTTATACTGAGTTCTAGTTATTAATCTTACTTCTTACCGGTCTTACCGGCCTTACGACGAACCTTCTCATCCGAATACTTAATACCCTTTCCGAGGTATGGCTCAGGAGGCTGAACTTGGCGAATCTTGGCTGCGAACGTTCCCAAAAGCTCCCGATCAGTCGACTCAAGTTCGATCTTGGTTTTGGTAACAACAGCCTTGATACCGTTAGGAATCTCCATCGTAACTTCGTGCGAGAATCCAACCGCCAGCACGATGCTGTTACCCTGAAGCTTAGCAACAAATCCTACGCCAACTAGCTCAAGAACTCGAGTCCATCCCTTGCTTACACCATGAACCATATTGTTCAAAGTAGCGCGCGCAGTGCCGTAGTCAGCTTTAGCCTGCCTATCAGTGCCAATGCCATCAGTGCCAATGATAGAGAAAACAAGTTTCTCGTCGATGACATCTATCTTTACACCATTTCGAATGGTGAAGTTCAATTTGCCCCTAGGGCCTTCAACTGTAACTATATTACCAGCAACAAAGCCCTTTACTCCTTGCGGAAGGGCAACAGGTAACTTACCTATACGTGACATGAAACACCTCTAAAAACTATCCGAAGAGCGCTATTACTTCACCGCCCACGTGCATCTTACGAGCCTCGTGGTCAGCCATTACGCCTCTCGACGTTGAAACGATTGAGATACCGAGACCGCTACTTACGCGCGGCAAATTCTCAGTAGATGAATACTTGCGACACCCAGGGCGCGAAACTCTCACGACCTTAGTGATAACTGGACGTCCGCTTGAGTAGTATTTAAGACCAACACGAATAGCGTCTGGTCCATCTTCTACCTTAACGGATTCGAACCCCTCGATCAGTCCCTCGCGCTTAAGAACCTCAAGCACGCTCTTGTTTAACTTGGCTGATGTAACAATAACAGATCTGTGGCCAGCGCGTTGGCTGTTCCTGATACGGGTAATCATGTCGGAGATGTGGTCGTTTATCATAACTCTATTTCCTTAGCTACTACCTTGCGGAACGGCATCCCCATGAGCTCTAACAGCTCCATGCCCTCTTCGTCTGTCTTGGCTGATGTAACGAAAGTAACGTCCATGCCGCGAATAGTATCGAGCTTTTCAATTTCAATCTCAGGGAACACGATCTGCTCCTTGATTCCCATCGTGTAGTTACCACGTCCATCAAAGCCCTTACGAGGAACACCGCGAAAGTCACGTACTCGTGGAAGAGCTACTGATATTAATCGATCCAGAAACGCGTGCATCTTCTTCTTACGCATGGTAACCATCACTCCGATCGGCAAACCTTCGCGCAATTTAAAAGAAGCTATCGACTTCTTTGCACGTGTTACAACCGGCTTCTGTCCACTGATCTGCGTCATCGCATACTCAACGAACTGAATCGACTTTGAATTATTAACTGCATCACCAACGCCAGTATTGAGAACGATCTTCTCTAGCTTTGGAACCTGCATCGGTGATGAATAGTTAAACTTCTTCATCAATGCAGGAACAACAGTCTGCTTATAGTGCTCCGCCAAACGACTCATAACACCCCTATCCAGATCTCTAATTACGCTTCAAGCGCTACAAAAATTTTGCTCGATGGATCCTTGTATCCACGAACACGCTTTCCATCCGCTGATGTGCTCCTTACAAGGCGCACCGGCTTCTTCAATTGCTCGACGTAGTACATTACATTTGAGATATGTACTGACTTCTCCACTTGAACTTTTCCACCCTCTTCGCCTGGCTTAGTAGCCTTCTTATTGCGCGTGAAGATGTTTAACCCATCAAGGATCACTCGGTCATTCTTAGCACCTACGATCTCTTTGATCTTTGCAACTTTGCCCTTAATCCGGCGCTTTGTTTTGTTTCCACCAGCGATAACCATAACCAGGTCACCCTTGCGGAGTGTGGTTGGAGTTGGCTTGGTTTTCTCTTTATCGGACTTCTTTACGACCACCTTACACCTCGTTTTGTATTACAGCACTTCTGGCGCTAATGAGACGATCTTCATGAATTTCTTTCCGCGCAGCTCTCTAGCAACCGGTCCAAATATACGGGTTCCGATCGGCTCCATAGTCGCACCGATAAGAACAGCGCTATTATCATCAAATTTGATAAACGATCCGTCCTCACGCGAGATAGCCTTAGCTGTTCGCACTATCACTGCTTTGTGAACAGATCCCTTGGGTATCTTGGAATTTGGAATTGCCTCTTTAATAGCAACTACAATCACATCACCAACGGACGCATAACGTCTGCGGCTGCCACCAAGAACCTTTACGCAAACTACTTTTTTCGCGCCTGAGTTATCTGCAACATCAAGCATTGACTTTAACTGAATCATATCCCTTTACCGCTCCCTAAAGATCCTGTGGCTAATCTGCCTTATTGAGAATCGACTCAATCTTCCAATTCTTGAGCTTGCTCAACGGTCGAGTCTCGACGATACGAACACGATCGCCTACTCCACACTGCTTCGTCTCGTCATGTGCATAAAACTTCTTGGTCTTGCGGATGAACTTGCCATAAAGAGCATGCTTAACCTGTCGAACAACGGCTACAACCACCGTCTTCTCCATCTTGTTACTAACGACGACGCCGTCCTGCCTCTTGCGTTGGCCACGGGGCTCTTGAGAGGTAACTACAAGGTTAGCTACCTTTTCTGTCGCCTTACTCGTTGTTACCTTACTATCTGTCGTCTTACTGCCTGCCATAACGTTCCATAAAAATCAGAATTCACTAAGGCGATTAAGCCCTTAACTAACCCGAGGACTGCTCTTAATCCTTACCTTTCCCGCTCTTTGCGCTAGTAAGCGCGGTTTGTACCCGTGCTAACGCCTTGCGTGTCTGCCCAAGGAGGTGCCCCTTCTCAAGCTGTTTTGCCCCCTGCTTAAAGCGCAAGCGCATCAGATCTTCAGCCAATTTATTGGCTTTTTCTTGCAGAGCACCTTTATCAAACCCTGCTATCTCTTTGAGAAACTCTTTACGTTTCATACACTTACTACCTACGCACTATGGCCAAACTAGACAACTCTGGGCCTAGTACTGCCCATAGTAATTACCCCTAAAAAGGAGGTGGAACTATGCCGTTTTTCTGTATTTAAATCAAGCTGCTGGTTCGTACTATGATCTTTGTCTTGATTGGAAGCTTTGCAGCTGCCAATTCAAGCGCCTCAGTTGCTATCTTGTCGGCAACTCCTGTGATCTCATACATAATCTTGCCAGCTTTAACCTCGGCTACCCAGAGCTCTACTGAGCCCTTGCCCTTACCCATTCGTACTTCGGCTGGTTTCTTCGTAAGCGGCTTATCTGGATAGACCTTAATCCAGACCTTACCTCCACGCTTAATGTGTCGAACCATAGTTTGACGAGCGGCTTCGATCTGACGGTTAGTTACCCAACCGGCCTCCATCGCTCTTAAACCGTACTCTCCAAACTCTAGCTTGCAGCCACGCGTCTCTTTAATCTTCAGATGTCGGTAAAGCTTCATCTGCTTTCGATAACGTGGCTTCTTTGGCTGCAACATAAATTACTCCAACAAAAATACTTGGCGCAGAAAG